>NZ_RHFI01000026.1:0-43234 GCF_003718685.1 Marichromatium sp. AB31
CGGGGCCTCGCCCGCGGGCGGGTGATGCTTGTAGTACTTGGCGAAGACCAGCCCGCAGGCCGTGCAGATGTCGGCGTGATCGGACTGCTCGGCACGACACTTGGGGCATTGCATGACGGATCAGCGGTGACGCCCCGCGAGCGCGCGCTAGAGCATCTCCTCGCGGAACTCGCGCAGCACCACGCCCCACCAGTCGAAGGTATCCTCGAGGTTGCGCGGGGTGACGCCGTAGTTGAGGTTGACGGCGAACTCCAGCACCGCATCGCCCTCGTCGTCGATATAGGCCTTGCCGAAGCGCTTGTCGCGATTCCAGCGGTTGACGTCCTCGAGGGTCAGGCCGGGCTGTTCCCAACCGGCATAGAACAGGATGTCCTTGCAGTCCTTGCCGTCATCGCAGCCATAGAAGGTCACCAGATAGATGACCCCGAACATCCGCCCACGGATACGCGGGTCGCCGACACTGTCGGTCTGCAACTCGGCGCTGCCGAAACCCTTGGCCGCCGTCAGCACCGCCTCGGGATCGGCCGCGCTCACCAGATCACGCGCCAGCGCGCCCCCACACCACAGCGCCGCCACCAGACCAGCGGTCAGCAGTCCACGAATACGCATCATTCCCCCTCCTCGCATCAGGCCAGTCGGGAGCGGACAACTAACTCTGCCCCCAACGATGAACCCCGACTCAAGGCCGGGGATGCGCCGGACATCCCGCGCACGGCTCAAGTATAAGCCGCGATCGCCACGGCGCGGCGATCAGCCCAGCGTACCGGCCAGGGCGCGAATGGCGTCGCGATTGGTCCAGGAGGCGGTGAGCCGCGCGGCGGCACCCGCCGGCACCCAGCGGTACTCGAGGTGCTCGCGCGGATTGAGCCGCACCAACCGCCGGGTCTCGAGCACCAGCGCGAACCAGTACTCGCGATTGAAGCAGACGTTGGGGGCATAGCGCTTGCGCCAGGCGCGCACGATCGGGAACAGCGCCGACTGATGCAGGTCGATCAGCCGCCCGCCGGCACGCAGCCCGGTCTCCTCGTAGACCTCGCGCGCCGCGGCCTGACGCGGGCTCTCGCCGGCATCGAGGCTGCCGGTGACCGACTGCCAGAAGGCCAGCGGACGCGCCCGACGGAGCATCAGGAACTCGCCCCCGCGGGTACAGATGACCACCAGCACCGACTGCGGGCGCTTGCGCGGCAGCCGGCTCATTGCCTCTGCCTCCGCCTCGCTCACCCTGAGCTGACGCAGGATCCCGGGATCCACACACTTGGCCATCAACATTACCTGTCTTGGTTCGGCCTCGGCGTCACGACCGGCGGCCTGAGGGAGAAATGAGCACACGCCACCTCGCGGTGGCGCGTGTTGCCGACGCCCGCGACGGGCGTGCGGGCGGGAGCGACGGGCTCAGCCGCGCTGGCGCAGACGCAGCGCCAGCTCCTTGAGCTGCGCCTCGTCGACCGCCGAGGGGGCGTCGGTGAGCAGACAGGCCGCGGTCTGGGTCTTGGGGAAGGCCATGACGTCGCGGATCGACTGCGCGCCGGTCATCAGCATCACCAGACGGTCGAGACCGAAGGCGATGCCACCGTGCGGCGGGCAGCCGAACTTGAGCGCCTGGAGGAGGAAGCCGAAGCGCTCCTCGGCCTGCTCGTCGCTGATCTTGAGCAGTTCGAAGACCTGGCGCTGCACCGCCTCGCGGTGGATACGGATCGACCCACCGCCGACCTCGGTGCCGTTGAGCACCATGTCGTAGGCACGCGACAGACAGCGGCCCGGATCACTGGAGAGGCTGTCGAGCTGCTCCTCCTTGGGCGCGGTGAAGGGATGGTGCAGGGCCACCCAGCGATCGGCGTTGGGATCGTGCTCGAACATCGGGAAATCGACCACCCACAGCGGGTGCCAGCCCTCGGCCATCAGCCCGCGATCCTCGCCGAGCTTGACGCGCAGCGCGCCGATCGACTCGTTGACCACCCGCGCCTTGTCGGCGCCGAAGAAGATCAGGTCGCCGTCCTCGGCGCCGGTGCGCGCCATGATGCCCTCGACGGTGGCATCGGGGAGGAACTTGAGGATCGGCGACTGCAGCCCCTCGCGCCCCTTGGTCGACCACTCGTTGACCTTGATGTAGGCCAACCCCTTGGCGCCGTAGATACCGACGAACTGGGTGTAGCCGTCGATCTCCTTGCGCGTGAGCGAGCCGCCGCCGGGCAGGCGCAGCGCCGCCACGCGGCCCTCGGGGTCCTGGGCGGGAGCGGCGAAGACCTTGAACTCGACCCCGTCCATCAGATCGGCGACGTCGATCAGCTCCAGCGACACGCGCAGGTCGGGACGGTCGGAGCCGTAGCGACGCATCGCCTCGGCATAGGTCATGCGCGGGAAGGGGTTGGGCAGGGTCTCGCCGTTGACCTCCTCGAAGAGGGTGCGGATCATCGACTCCATCAGCCCCATCAGCGTCTCCTCGTCGACGAAGGAGGCCTCGATGTCGAGCTGGGTGAACTCGGGCTGACGGTCGGCGCGCAGGTCCTCGTCGCGGAAGCAGCGCGCGACCTGGTAGTAGCGATCCATCCCGGACATCATCAGCAGCTGCTTGAACAGCTGCGGCGACTGCGGCAGGGCGAAGAACTCACCGGGGTGGGTGCGGCTGGGCACCAGATAGTCGCGCGCGCCCTCGGGGGTCGACTTGGTGAGGATCGGGGTCTCGATATCGAGGAAGCCGTGCTCGTCGAGGAAGCGACGCATCACCCGGGTGACCTGGCTGCGGGTACGCAGCCGCGCCTGCATCTCGGGGCGTCGCAGATCGAGATAGCGGTAGCGCAGCCGCACCTCCTCGGAGGCGTCGGCGGCATGGCTCTCGAGCTGGATCGGCGGCGTGGCCGCAGCGTTGAGGATCTCCAGCTCCAGGCCCAGCACCTCGATCTCGCCGGTGGGGAGATCGGGGTTGACGGTGCCCTCGGGACGCGGCCGCACCCGACCCTTGACGCGCAGTACGAACTCGCTGCGGACCTGCTCGGCGCGGGCGAAGATCTCGGCGCGATCGGGGTCGAACACCACCTGCACCAGACCGTCGCGGTCGCGCAGGTCGACGAAGATCACCCCGCCGTGGTCGCGGCGCCGATGCACCCAGCCGCAGAGCACGACCTCCTGGCCGTCATGGCTGCCGTTCAAGTCCCCACAGTAGTGCGTGCGCATCGTTCTATCGCCCCATTGTCCTGAAAGTCGTCGTTGATCGTTCGCGGCGCCGCGTCATCGCGCAGTCGCTCGCCTGGGGCCGAGTGCCCCGCCCCCGGACGGCGTCGGCGTCCGGGACATGAGAAACCAAAAAACCGCGCTGGGCGCGCCAGCGCGGCTTGCGGCTCGAACAGGGGGGACCGGCCTCACGGCGCATCGCCGACGGCGGGTGCCGCTTCGTATCAACCCCCCTCGCGGGGGCGAGAAGATACTGAAGCGGCGGGCGCACACGCAAGCACGACCCCCGCGAGCCGGGTCAGGCGGCCTTGTCGGACCCGCCGCTCGAGCCCTCGTGCAGGTTTTTCTTCTTGCCCTGCTTGAAGTCGGTCTCGTACCAGCCGCCGCCCTTGAGGCGGAAGCCGGCTGCCGAGATCTGCTTCTTGAGTTCGGACTTGCCGCAGGCGGGACAGTCGGTCAGCGGCGCATCGCTGATCTTCTGCATCGCCTCCATCTCGTGTCCGCACGCCTCGCAGCGATATTCATAGATCGGCATTGATCATACCTCGTCATCGGATAAACAACGGCGGTCGCGGCCCATCGACCGTGCGCCGATACCATGAGGGGTTGCGGGCCAGCATGGAATTGGCCTTCAATGACAGCCCCTCGAAACCAGGTTTGAGCCAGGACGCCATGCCCTCGACCCGTCAGCCCTCGATCCTCATCACCGGTTGCTCCAGCGGCATCGGCGCGCACTGCGCCGAGGGGCTGGCGCGCCGCGGCTGGCGAGTGATCGCCTCGGCGCGCGCCGAGACCGATGTCGAGCGCTTGGCCGCCAGCGGCCTGGAGGCGGTGCGCATCGACCTCGACGACTCGTCGAGCATCGCCGCGGGGCTCGAGCAGGCGCTCGCGCTCACCGGCGGCAGGCTCGATGCGCTGTTCAACAACGGCGCCTACGGCCAGCCCGGCGCGGTCGAGGACCTCAGTCGCGCGGCGCTGCGCGCGCAGCTCGAGACCAACCTCCTCGGCTGGCACGAGTTGACCTGCCGGGTGATCCCGGTGATGCGCCGTCAGGGAGAGGGCCGCATCGTCCAGAACAGCTCCATCCTCGGGCTCATCCCACTGCCCTTCCGCGGCGCCTATGTCGCCAGCAAGTATGCGCTCGAGGGTCTGACCGACACCCTGCGCCTGGAGCTGCGCGGCAGCGGCATCACGGTCTCGCTGATCGAACCGGGACCGATCACCAGCCGCTTCCGCGACAACGCCCATCGCGCCTTTCGCGACCACATCGACGTCGAGCACAGCGTCCATCGCGACGCCTATGTCCGCGCCGAGCAACGACTGACCAAGGCGGGCAAGGCGCAACCCTTCACCCTGCCGCCCGAGGCGGTGTTGCGCGCACTGGTCCACGCCATCGAGAGCCCGCGTCCCCGCCCGAGATATTATGTCACCTTGCCGACCCATGTGCTCGGCGGGCTGAGACGGGTCCTGTCGACCCGCGCGCTCGACTGGCTGCTGGCGCGGGTCTCGCGCGGCGGCGCCGGCTGAGCGACGCCGCGCGCGGGGTCAGATGTATTCGACCTCGAGGATCTCGAACTCGCGCACCCCGCCGGGGGCATCGACCGAGGCGACATCGCCCTCGCTCTTGCCGATCAGGCTGCGCGCGATCGGCGAGGAGACCGAGATCATCCCCAGCTTGAGGTCGGCCTCGTCCTCGCCGACGATCCGATACTTGAGCTCCTGATCCTTGTCCAGCTCGAGCACGTGCACGGTCGCGCCGAACACCACCCGCCCCGTCTTCGGCAACGTCGTGACATCGATAATCTGCGCGTTGGAGAGCTTCGACTCGATGTCCTTGATACGACCCTCGATGAAGCCCTGCTGCTCGCGCGCGGCGTGATACTCGGCGTTCTCCTTGAGATCGCCGTGCTCGCGCGCCTCGGCGATCGCCTCGATCACGCGCGGACGCTCGACCCGCTTGAGCTGGTCCAATTCTTCACGCAATTTCTCAGCGCCTCTCGCGGTCAGAGGTACCTGGGTCATGGGTGATTCCCTCGTATGGATGGACCGCGTGCCGGGGCGCGCGGTCGTTCGGGCCCGTTGCGGACCCCAAAAAGACAAAAAGAGACCACGGGCACCCCGTGCGGGGCGCCCGTTCGGCCTGGATCAATGGAGATCTTGTAACCGATTGACGGTGCAGATGTCCAGTTGCTTGAGCGCCAGACAGGTCGCCTCGGCACCGGCGATGGTGGTGGTGTAGCACACCTTGTGCTGGAGCGCGGCGCGACGGATCTCGGCGGAATCGGCGATCGCCTGGGCACCCTCGGTGGTGTTGACGATCAGGCTGACCTCCTTGTTCTTGATCATGTCGACCAGGTGCGGACGCCCCTCGGCGACCTTGTTCACCCCGACGCACTCGAGCCCCGCCTCACGCACCGCCGCAGCAGTGCCGTGGGTGGCATAGAGGCTGAAGCCGAACTCGATGAGATCGCGGGCGACGCGCAGCAGTCGCGGCTTGTCGGCATCACGCACACTCAGCAGCGCCTTGCCGCCACGCCCCGGCAACAGCGAGCCGGCGCCCTCTTGGGCCTTGGCATAGGCCTCGCCGAAGGTGTCGCCGACGCCCATCACCTCGCCGGTGGACTTCATCTCCGGGCCCAGCACGGTGTCGACACCGGGGAACTTGACGAAGGGGAACACCGCCTCCTTGACGAAGTAATGCTTGGGGCGGCTCTCGCGCTCGTAGCCCTGCTCGGTCAGCGAGCGACCGGCCATGCAGCGCGCGGCGACCTTGGCCAGCGGCACGCCGATCGACTTGGAGACGAAGGGCACGGTGCGCGAGGCGCGCGGGTTGACCTCGAGGATGTAGATCTCCTCGCCCTTGACCGCGAACTGGGCGTTCATCAGGCCGACGACGTTGAGCGCGCGCGCCATCTTCGCCATCTGCTCGCGCATCCGGTCCTGGATCGAGGCCGGCAGGGTGTAGGGCGGCAGCGAGCAGGCCGAATCGCCCGAGTGCACGCCGGCCTGCTCGATGTGCTCCATGATGCCGCCGATGAGCACGTCCTGGCCGTCGCTGATGGCGTCGACGTCGACCTCGATGGCGTCATCGAGGAAGCGATCGAGCAGCACCGGCGACTCGTTGGAGACGCGCACCGCCTCGCGCATGTAGCGCTCGAGATCGGCCTCCTCGTAGACGATCTCCATCGCCCGACCGCCGAGCACGTAGGACGGACGCACCACCAGCGGGTAGCCGATGTCGGCAGCGAGCGCCACCGCCTCGGCCTCGCTGCGCGCGGTCGCGTTCGGCGGCTGCAGCAGACCCAGATCCTGGATCATGTGCTGGAAGCGCTCGCGGTCCTCGGCCAGGTCGATGCTGTCCGGGGTGGTGCCGATGATCGGCACCCCGGCGGCCTCGAGCGCGCGGGCGAGCTTGAGCGGGGTCTGGCCGCCGTACTGCACGATCACGCCGCGCGGGCGCTCGCACTCGACCACCTCGAGTACGTCCTCCAGGGTGAGCGGCTCGAAGTAGAGCCGGTCGGAGGTGTCGTAGTCGGTCGAGACCGTCTCCGGGTTGCAGTTGACCATGATGGTCTCGTAGCCGTCCTCGCGCATGGCGAAGGCGGCGTGGACGCAGCAGTAGTCGAACTCGATGCCCTGGCCGATCCGGTTGGGGCCGCCGCCGAGGACCATGATCTTCTCGCGATCGCTCGGTTCGGCCTCGCACTCCTCCTCGTAGGTGGAGTAGAGATAGGCGGTGGTGGCGGCGAACTCGGCCGCGCAGGTGTCGACGCGCTTGAACACCGGGCGCACGCCGAGGGCGTGACGGCGGGCGCGGATGGCGTCCTCGGTGGTCTCGAGCAGCCGTGCGATGCGACGATCGGAGAAGCCCTGACGCTTGAGCTGACGCAGCCGCTCGGCATCGAGCCCGTCGATCCCGGCGGCGACCAGCGCGCGCTCGCTGGCGATCAGGTCCTCGATCTCGGCGAGGAACCAGGGCTCGATCTTGCTCAGCTCGTGGATGTCCTCGAGCGAGAGCCCCATGCGGAAGGCATCGGCGACGTAGAACAGCCGATCGATACCGGCCTGGCGCAGCTCCTGGCGCAGCTTGGCCATGGCCTCGGGGTCGGCGGGATCGACGATCTCCTCGAGTCCGTACTTGTCGATCTCGAGCCCGCGCAGCGCCTTCTGCAGCGATTCCTGGAAGGTGCGACCGATCGCCATCACCTCGCCGACCGACTTCATCTGGGTGGTCAGACGGGCATCGGCCTGGGCGAACTTCTCGAAGGCGAAGCGCGGGATCTTGGTGACCACGTAGTCGATGGTCGGCTCGAACGAGGCCGGGGTGGCGCCGCCGGTGATGTCGTTGCGCAGCTCATCGAGGGTATAACCGACGGCGAGCTTGGCCGCGACCTTGGCGATCGGGAAGCCGGTGGCCTTGGAGGCCAGCGCCGAGGAGCGCGAGACGCGCGGATTCATCTCGATGACGATCATCCGCCCGTTCTCGGGGTTGATCGCGAACTGGACGTTGGAGCCACCGGTGTCGACACCGATCTCGCGCAGCACCGCCAGCGAGGCGTCGCGCATGATCTGGTATTCCTTGTCGGTGAGCGTCTGCGCCGGGGCGACGGTGATCGAGTCGCCGGTGTGCACGCCCATCGGATCGAGGTTCTCGATCGAGCAGATGATGATGCAGTTGTCCGCGCGGTCGCGGACCACCTCCATCTCGTACTCCTTCCAGCCGAGCACCGATTCCTCGATCAGCAGCTCGCGGGTCGGCGAGAGATCCAGCCCGCGGCGACAGATCTCCTCGAACTCCTCCTGGTTATAGGCGATGCCGCCACCGCTGCCGCCCATGGTGAAGGACGGACGGATGATCGCCGGGAAGCCGATCGAGGCCTGGACCTGATTGGCCTCCTCGAGGCTGTGGGCGATCGCCGAGCGCGGCATGTCGAGGCCGATCTTGCGCATCGCCTGACGGAACAGATCGCGGTCCTCGGCCTTGTCGATGGCCTCGCGCGAGGCGCCGATCAGCTCGACGCCGTACTCCTCGAGCACGCCCTCGCGCACCAGATCGAGCGCGCAGTTGAGCGCGGTCTGGCCACCCATGGTCGGCAACAGCGCATCCGGGCGCTCACGCTCGATGATCGCCGCCACCGCGCGCCAGGTGACCGGCTCGATATAGGTGGCGTCGGCCATCTCGGGGTCGGTCATGATGGTGGCCGGGTTCGAGTTCACCAGAATGACCCGATACCCCTCCTCCCGCAGCGCCTTGCAGGCCTGGGCGCCGGAGTAGTCGAACTCGCAGGCCTGGCCGATGACGATGGGGCCAGAGCCAATGATCAGGATGCTGTGGATGTCAGTACGCTTTGGCATTCTGTTAGTTTCTTGAGATCCGAGAATGGATGTACGTGAACGCAAATGCTGGAAGACGAATGCCGTTGGCGACGGACCGCGAGGGGTCCGCGCCCGCACCGCTCCGCAACACCCGGTCGACCCCGGACTCCGCCGTCGCTGGCGGATCCGTCGAGCCCGCGCGCGCGTCCATGTGAGGGAACGCGCGCGACGCCGCCCGTCTAGCCGCGCGCGCGCATGGACTCGATGAACTGATCGAACAGCGGCGCCACGTCACAGGGGCCGGGACTGGCCTCGGGGTGCCCCTGGAAGCTGAAGGCCGGGCAGTCGCAGCGACGAATACCCTGCAGCGAGCCGTCGAACAGCGAGCGATGCGTCGGCTGCAGCGTCTCGGGGAGGGTCTCCTCGTCGACGGCGAAGCCGTGGTTCTGGCTGCTGATCATCACCGCGCCGGTGGCGAGATCCTGCACCGGGTGGTTGGCGCCGTGGTGGCCGAACTTCATCTTCAGCGTGCGAGCGCCGGAGGCGAGCGCGAGCAACTGGTGGCCAAGACAGATGCCGAACAGCGGCACCTGGTGCTCGAGCAGCTCGCGGATCGCGGCGATGGCGTAATCGCAGGGCTCGGGGTCGCCGGGACCGTTGGAGAGGAACACCCCGTCGGGGTTCATCGCCAGCACCTCGGCGGCGGGGGTGCGGGCCGGGACCACGGTGACGCTGCAGCCGCGCGAGGCCAGCATGCGCAGGATGTTGCGCTTGACGCCGAAGTCGTAGGCGACGACCTTGAACGGCAGCGCCTCGTCGGCGGGGTCGAGCGGCGCGGGCAGCCCGCCCTCGAGCGCCCACTCGCCCTGGGTCCAGGCATAGGGCTCGGCGGTGGTGGCCTGCTGGGCGAGGTCCATGCCCTTGAGCCCGGGGAAGTCACGGGCGGCGGCGAGCGCCGCGGCCTCGTCGATGGCGTCGCCGGCCTGTAGACAGCCGTTCTGCGCGCCCTTCTCGCGCAGGATGCGGGTCAGGCGACGGGTGTCGATGTCGGCGATGCCGACCACGCCCTGACGACGCAGATAGTCGTCGAGACGCTCGCGCTGGCGGAAATTGCTGGCGCGCTGGGGCAAGTGGCGGATGATCAGGCCGGCGGCCTGGATGCCGGCGGACTCCTCGTCCTCCGGGTTGGCGCCCACGTTGCCGATGTGGGGGTATGTCAGGGTCACGAGCTGGCGCAGATAGGAGGGATCGGTGAGGATCTCCTGATAGCCGGTCATGGCGGTGTTGAACACCACCTCACCGACGCTCGAGCCATCGGCGCCAATCGATGTTCCGCGGAAGACCGAACCGTCTTCCAGAACCAGAACTGCGGGTTTTCTCAAGGGTATCTCCGAATCCGGGCGAGGATGCGCAACGACCGCGACGGGACGTCGGGTGACGGCGTTGGACACACAGGGTAGGTCAATGGCAGCGCCCTGACCGGCCTGAATTCTAAAGAACCGCCGGCGCACTGTCCACGCGCGCCGGTCGGTACGGGCGGCGAAATGCCAACCCGATCATCCGCTTCAGCCCCCTCCGGCGTGCAGTTGGTGGCGCGCCCAGGCGATGATCCCCGCCGCATCCATGGCACCGGCCTGACGGGCCCGCTCGACCCCGCCGCGAAACAGCGCCAGGGTCGGGATGCTGCGGATACCGAGCCGCGCGGCCAGCCCCTGGGCCCGTTCGGTGTCGACCTTGACCAGGCGCAGCTCGGGCTCGAGGGTGCGCGCGGCAGCGGCGAAGGCCGGCGCCATCATCTGGCAGGGACCGCACCAGGGCGCCCAGAAATCGACCAGCAGCGGCAGATCGCTGCGCCCCAGGTGATGGGCGAAGCGCGCCTCGTCGAGCGCCACCGGCTCGCCACCGAACAGCGGCGCGTGACAGCGCCCGCAACGTCCGCCCGCGCCGAGGCGCGCCGGTGCCAGCCGGTTGACCGCGTCGCAGGCGGGGCAGACCACATGGATTGGATCGGACATCTCCTTACTCTCTCCCTCTCGATGGATGCGGGCGTGACGGGAGCGCCCGCACGCCGCGTATCCTGGTCGTTGTCGACGATCGCGACCATCCCGACCACGGCCCCAGCCGTATCGCGACCGTCTTGAATCGTCATCGACCGGTAGCTATCGTCACCGGCCTCGCCAATATCCACACCATCAGGAGTCATCACCCATGACAGATTCACCCCATGTCGTGACCGTTACCGCCGAGAACTTCCAGTCGGTCGTCATCGAGGGCTCCTACGAGCGCCCGGTGCTGGTCGACTTCTGGGCCGACTGGTGCGCCCCCTGTCGCATGCTGATGCCGCTGCTCACCGGGCTGGCCGAGCGCTACGCCGGGCGCTTCCTGCTCACCAAGGTCAATACCGAGGAGGAGCAGGCGCTGGCCGCGCAGTTCGGCGTGCGCAGCCTGCCCACGGTACGGCTCTACAAGGACGGCCAGCCGGTCGACGAGTTCATGGGTGCGCTGCCCGAGGGAGAGATCCGCGAGTTCCTCGATCGTCACATCCCCCGCGCCTCGAGCGGGCTGCTCGAGCAGGCCCGCGCCAGCATCGCCGAGGGCGCACTCGAGCAGGCCGCCGCACAGCTCGAACAGGCCCGCGCCGAGGACCCGGAGAACAACCGCATCGCCCTGCTCGAGGTCGAGCTGCGCGCCGCGCGCGGCGAGGTCGTTGAGGCCGAGGCGGCGATCGATCGACTGCCGATCGAGCTGGCCAACGACCCCGAGGTCAATGCCCTGCGTGGCCGGCTGCGCTTCGCCGCCGCGCTCGTCGACGCCGCTGACGAGGCGACGCTGCGCGCCCGACTCGAGGCCGATGCCACCGACAGCGAGGCCCGCTATCAGCTCGCCGCCCGCGCGGTGAGCCAGGGCGATCACGCCACCGCGCTGGAGCTGCTGCTCGAGCTGATGAAACGCGATCGCGGCTACGGCGAGGACGCCGGGCGCAAGGGCATGCTCGCGGTGTTCGACCTGCTCGGCGGCGACGGCGACCTGGTCGCGCGCTACCGCGCCAAGATGATGAACGCGCTCTACTGAGCGCCCTCCCCCCCGGCGGCGTGCCCGATCTCGCAGGCCTCGCGAAACACCCCGAGCGCGCCCCAGGGGTGCCCCGACCAGCGCAGCCGACCCGGCGCCCCGGTCTCCTCCGGGTGACAGCCGCAGACCCCGGCGACCGCGACCAGCCGATCGGTCCCGGCAACGAACAGCAACGGCACCAGCGGGCGCAGCCAGGGCGCCACCCCGGCCTCCTGGAAGACCTTCTTGAGCGCTCGCAGCGGCCCACCCGGGCGCTGCCGACACCGCCCACCGGCGCCGGCGAACCGCACCTCCAGCGCCAGCTCGACTCCAGCCAGCCGTAACTCGCCCAGTCCCTGCGGCAGCACCAGCTCGCGCCCCGACACCCAGCGCAGGGCCGCATCCGGCGGCCTCGGCAGCGGTTGCAGCGCATAGAGATCGTCGCGATAGCGGCGCACCTCGCAGCCGGTCCAGGCCACCTGCGGCGCGGCATCGGCACGCGCCGTCAACAGCTCGCCGACGACCCGTTCGAGCCGCGCCCGTCCCGGCACCGCGAACCCCTGACGACGCAGCCACAGCCGCGCCACCGCCCGCCGCACCGAGGGCTCCAGCCCGCACAGGCCGGCCACCGAGAGGGTGCCGGGCACGGCGCCGGCGACGGCGGCGAGATCGCGCCCGGCCTGGCGATCGATCAGCGTCGCCGCCTCGGCACAGTGCGCCGCGCTGCGCGCGATGGTGGACGCCGCCGCCGGCCAGCGGCCGCGCAGCAGCGGCAGCACCTGGTGGCGCAGCAGGTTGCGATCGTGGTGGAGGGCGTCGTTGCTCGGATCCTCGATCCAGTCGAGCCGATGACGTCGGGCGTAATCGAGCAGCTGCGCGCGCGACACCCCGAGCAACGGACGCACCAAGCGCCCCCGTCCGAGCGGCGCGCACCCCGGCATCGCCGCCAGCCCGTGCACCCCACTCCCTCGCAGCAACGCGAGCAGCAGGGTCTCGGCCTGGTCGTCGAGATGATGGGCGGTCAGCAGCAGCTCGTCGTCGTCGAGCAGCGCGGCGAAGGCGCGATAGCGCGCCTCGCGGGCATGGGCCTCGAGGCTCTCGCCAGAGGGCGGCGAGAGCGCCAGGGCGCGGGCGACGAAACGCACCCCGAGCACGCGACAGCGTTCACGACAGTGCCGGCGCCAGTCCCGCGCCACTGGCTGCAACCCGTGATCGATGTGGATGGCACCGAGCGGGCGCGCCAGTGGCGCCCGGGTCAGCGCATGCAGCAGCACGGTGGAGTCGAGTCCACCGCTGTAGGCGATCCAGCAACGGCCCCGACCACCGAGCGCGACCAGATCGGCGGCGAGGCGCTCGGGGTCGAGCGCGTCCACCTCACTCCTTGAAGCGACCGTAGCCCATCAGGCGCTGATGGCGCTTGGCCACCAGGGTGTCGAGGTCGACCGCGGCGAGCTCGTCGAGCCGCTTCACCAGCACCGCCTTGAGCGCGGCGGCGTTGGCATCGGGGTCGCGGTGCGCGCCGCCCGAGGGCTCCTTGATGATCTCGTCGATCAGCCCCTGCTCGAGCAGCTTGTCGGAGGTGATCGCCATCGCCTCGGCGGCGAGCTGGGCCTTGTCGGCGCTCTTCCACAGGATCGAGGCGCAGCCCTCGGGCGAGATCACCGAGTAGGTGCTGAACTGCAGCATCCCCAGCCAGTCGCCGACGCCGATCGCCAGCGCCCCGCCCGAGCCGCCCTCGCCGATCACGGTGCTGAGGATCGGGGTACGCAGCCGCGACATCTCGCGCAGGTTGCGCGCGATCGCCTCGCTCTGACCGCGCTCCTCGGCACCGACGCCGGGATAGGCGCCGGGGGTGTCGATGAAGGTCAGCACCGGCAGCGAGAAGCGCTCGGCCATCTCCATCAGGCGCAGCGCCTTGCGGTAGCCCTCGGGGCGCGGCATGCCGAAGTTGCGTTGGATCTTCTCCTTGGTGTCGCGTCCCTTCTGGTGACCGATCACCATCACCGGTCGACCGTCGAGCCGCGCCAGCCCCCCGACGATGGCCAAATCGTCGGCGAAGGCGCGATCGCCGTGCAGCTCGTGGAACTCGTCGAAGATCCGGCGCACGTAATCGAGCAGGTAGGGACGCTGCGGATGACGCGAGAGCTGCGAGATCTGCCACGGCGTCAGCGAGGAGAAGATCGACTCGGTGAGCGCCACACACTTGGTCTGGAGACGCTCGATCTCCTCCTGGATATTGAGTTCGTTGTCGTGGCCGACCAGGCGAAGTTCTTCGATCTTCGCCTCGAGCTCTGCGATGGGTTGTTCGAAATCGAGGAAATTGAGATCCATAGCCCCACTACATCGTCTTGAGAGTTACGCGTGGATCGCCCACGGATGACTCCGCATACGGCGCCCCGTCATCAGGCAGCGGTCGAGCACCGGGCGCCATCGCAACGACGCCCCGGTCGGGCATCGCGAGACCGACCTCGTCGCCCCCGCCCACCCGGCTCGACCCCGGCACGGGCGCATGCCCGCGGCCACACAGCAACCTGCCAATCTAGCGCAGCGACCGCAGTGAGTACAGCATCGCGCACCAGGCTCTGCACGACCGCATCGGACATACGAGCACAGGGCCGCGCGACGTCTCGAAGGCGATTTCGCGCACTTAACCGACATGGCCTCAGGATTTCGACCAAGATCCGCGATCAGGCAGTTAAATGCCGCCAAATTCGAACAACACCAGGCCTTTACAGCAAACCCGCGGAAAAACCCGCCCCAACCGCCGAGAATCATCCACCCTGGCGGGGAAAAGCCGTAAAAGCGCGGCGTCGGACGAAGCGGTTCCGGGGCCAATGATCAGTCACCCGCCACCGCCCTCAGTCGCCAGTGGCGGTGCCTTCAGGGGCATCGCGAGAGACCAACGCCTGCACCCCGATAGCGACCGACGACCGACGACCGACGACCGACGACTGACGACCGACGACTGACGGCTGACGGCTGACGGCTGACGGCTGGCAACTGGCGGCTGATGGCTGATGGCTGATGGCTGGTAGCTGGTAGCTGATGGCTGGTGCAGCTGGCGACTGATAACCCCTACTCGAACAGCCGCGCCAGCGCCTGCTGCCAGCCGCCGAGTTCATCACCGAGGCCCAGCCACAACGCCCGGATGCCGGAGACGGTCTGATCGAAGGCCGGCCAGTCTCCCGGGTCCGGCGCGATCCAGGCCAGCCAGACGGCCAGCGCGAGCAGGGTCAGGCTGCTCAACGGGTCGTTCAGGCTCAGCGGCTTGAGCGCGGTGCCGAAGGAGCGCTTGATCCGGCTGTTGAGCAGGTCGACGCTGAACAGCTCGTCGAGCAGGAGATGGGTGAGATAGCCGATCGCCACCATCAGCCCGGCGACCCAGGCCGCCCGTGCCGGCTGCTCCAACAGCCAGTGGGCGGCGTTGACCGTCGCCAGCGACCACACCGCCGCCGCCAGCCAGGAATGCCAGATCCCGCGGTGCACGGTGAAGCGGGTGAACAGCTCGAAGAAACCGTAGCGTACACAGAGGAACACCCCGACCCACACCAGCGCCAGCTCGAACAACAACAGCTGACCGACCAGGGGCAGGGTCATGGCGAAGGCCAGCCCGGCCCCGAGCACGGTGAAGAAGGCACGCACCGGACGCGAGGTGTCGGAGTCGACATCGGGCAACAGACTGGCGCCGACCCCGAGCGCGAACAGCGGCAGCGTCTGCCCCTGCTCGACCAGCCCGGCGGCGTGCAGACCGAGCACGCTGGCGCCGCTGACGAAGATGCCGACATTGATATGGGTGTGGAAGTTGGCCATGCGAAAACGAAGCACTGCGCAGAGCGGCGCCAGCGGCGCCCACGGATCCGGGGCACTCTAACCGCGCCAGCCGCCAGCCGCCAGGGAAAGCACCCGGCCGCCAGCACCCAGCCTCCAGTGCGCTTGTCTCAAGCGACAGCGCTCAGCAAGCACGTCCACTGGAGGCTGGTGGCTGATAGCTGGCACCTGGCGCCTGGAAGCTGGCGACGAACCCCGCCGTGGCGGATAATCCGCGCCTCGTCCGCCGTCGCTTCGCAGAGGTTTCGTCCATGACCGCATCCCCACTGACCATCGCGCTCGTCCAGCAGGCCGATCAGGGCGGCCTCGAGGCCAATCTCAACGCCTGCGCCACGGCCTGTCGCGCGGCTGCCGACGAGGGCGCGCAGCTGGTGCTGCTCCAGGAGCTGCACAACGGGCCCTATTTCTGTCAGCAGGAAGACCCGGCGCTGTTCGATCTCGCCGAGCCCATCCCCGGCCCCAGCACCGATGCCCTCGGCGCGCTCGCCGCCGAACTCGGGGTGGTGATCGTCGGCTCGCTGTTCGAGCGCCGCGCCCCCGGGCTCTATCACAACACCGCCGTGGTGCTCGACAGCGACGGTCGGCTCGCCGGGCGCTATCGCAAGATGCACATCCCCGACGACCCGGGCTACTACGAGAAGTTCTACTTCACCCCCGGCGACCTCGGTTTCACCCCGATCGACACCAGTGTCGGTCGGCTCGGGGTGCTGGTGTGCTGGGATCAGTGGTACCCGGAGGCGGCGCGGCTGATGGCGCTCGCCGGGGCCGAGCTGCTGCTCTACCCCACCGCCATCGGCTGGGACCCGCGCGACGAGCCCGCGGAGCAGACACGCCAGCTCGATGCCTGGATGACGGTGCAGCGTGGTCACGCGGTGGCCAACGGCCTGCCGGTGGCCGCCTGCAACCGCATCGGCTTCGAGCCCGATCCGGCGGCGGGTGGCGCCGGGGCGCGCTTCTGGGGCAACTCCTTCGTCTGCGGCCCGCAGGGCGAGCTGCTCGCGCGCGCCGGGGCCGATCGCGCCGAGACCCTGATCGTCACCATCGATCGCGCCCGCAGCGAGACCGTGCGCCGCATCTGGCCCTTCCTGCGCGACCGGCGGATCGACGCCTACGACGCGCTCGAGCGCCGCTACCGCGACTGACCGCACGCGGTTGAGATCATCGTCCTCCGCCCTCAGGGATGGCTGTGCGGTCGCCATGCGACCGCGAGCAGGATGCGCCCGGGCGGCGTGGCCGCCCCGCAGTCATCGCGCCAGCGGAGGACAGCCCATGCCCACTGACACCAGCCCCAGCACCGAGAATCGCGAGTTGATGCGCTCGATCATCCAGCGCGTCGCCACCGGCCCCGATCTCTCCAAGGACATCTCCCTGGCCGAGGCCCGGCAGGCGATGCGCAGCATCCTCGACGCCACCGCCGACCCGGTACAGGCGGCCATCTTCCTCATCGCGCTGCGGATGAAGCGCGAGACCGACGACGAGCTGCGCGGCATCCTCGAGGCCATCCAGGAGGCCACCGGGCATGCCGTCGCCGAGGTCGACGAGGTGGTCGACATCGCCGATCCCTACGACGGCTACAACCGCTCGCTGCCGGTCTCCCCCTTCCTGATGCCGCTGCTGGCCGAGTGCGGTGTGGCGACGATCAGCCACGGCGCGAACGCCGTCGGACCCAAGTTCGGCGTCACCCACAGACATGTGCTCGAGGCCGCCGGGGTCGCGGTCGATCTCAGCCCGGTCGAGGTCGCCGCCCGGCTCTCCGACCCCGACCTCGGCTGGGGCTACGTCGACCAGCGCGCCTATTGCGCGGCGCTGCACAACCTGCTCGGGCTGCGCGAGACCATCGTCAAGCGTCAGGCGCTGACCACCGTCGAGGTGCTGGCGCGGCCGGTGCACGGACGCCGCCACACCCACCTGATGACCGGCTATGTGCACAAGCCCTACCCGCGCATCTATGCCCTGCTCGCGCGCCATGCCGGATTCGAGTCGGCACTGCTGGTGCGCGGCGTCGAGGGCGGCGTCATCCCCTCGCTGCGCCAGCGCGGACTGTGCTTCAACTATCAGCGCATGGGCGAGGAGCAGTCCTTCGAGGTCGACCCGACCAGCCTGGGCATCGAACAGGCGCTGCGCGCCCCGCCGCTGCCCGAGAGCCTGCCGCAGACGACCCGCGCCGGCGACGACATCGCCATCGCCGTCGATCTGCCGGCCACCGCGACGGCGGCGGCACGCGCCGGCCTGGCCGCGCTCGAGGGCGGGCACGGCCCCGCCTATGACGCCCTGGTGCTGGGCGCGGCGCTGGTGCTCTGGCATCTGGGGCGAGTGCCCAGCCTGGAGGCGGGCGCGATCCGTGCCCGCGCGGTGCTCGACAGCGGCCGCGCCGCACGGCGGGTGTGCTGATGGCCGGGCCGCGCGTGGTGGCGCGCAGCGACGAGGTCCCCGAGGGGGGCTTCATCCGGGTCCGGGTGGCGGGGATCGACTGCATCCTCGCACGGGTCGAGGGCCGGCTCTATGCCGTCGAGGACAACTGTAGTCACGAGGACTATCCGCTCTCCTACGGCTGTCTCGACGGCGCGCGCATCAAGTGCTCGCTGCACGGCAGCCGTTTCTGTCTGCGCACCGGCCAACCGCTCGAAGAACCCGCCGACACCCCGATCCGCACCTTCCACGTCGAGGTCATCGACGATCAGGTGCTGATCGACCCGACGCGAACGGGCGAGTGAGGCCGCCAGCCGCCAGCCGCCAGCCGCCAGCCGCCAGCCGCCAGCCGCCAGCCGCCAGCCGCCAGCCGCCAGCCGCCAGGATTGAACCGCAAAGCCGCGAAGGGCGCGAAGAAAGCGATCCGCCTTCAGCAAACAGCCTCCAGTGTCGGTTTGCAGTCAACCTTGAAGATACCGTCTTGCCCGTCAGTCGCCGATCATGCACACCAACCTCCCCGACTGGAGGCTGGAGGCTGATCGCTGGAAGCTGATTCGAACCGCAAAGCCGCGAAGGGCGCGAAGAAACCGACCAGCCTTCAGCAAACAGCCTCCAGTGTCGGTTTGCAGTCAACCTTGACGGTACGAGACAAGCCCGTCCTCTCTCGCTGGCGGCTGTCAGCTGGTCGCTGACAACTTGAACCTCTTCGCGCCCTTTGCGGGTTGCCCGTCAACCGCCGACCATGCAACACCAGCCTCCCCGACTGGAGGCTGGAGGCTGGAGGCTGGAGGCTGATCGCTGGAAGCTGGTTCGAACCGCCAAGCCGCGAAGGCCGCGAAGGGCGCGAAGAAACCGACCAGCCTTCAGCAAACAGCCTCCAGTGTCGGTTTGCAGTCAACCTTGAAGGTACGAGACAAGTCTGCCCTCTCGCTGGCGGCTGCAGCTGGCCGCTGGTAACTTGAACCTCTTCGCGCCCTTTGCGGCTTTGCGGTTCAATCCCCTGGTAGCTGGTCGCTGGTCGCTGGTCGCTGGAAGCCGCCCGCTGACCCGGCGCGCGTCACTCCGCCCGGGGCGGGGTCAGTGCCGGTTCGCGGCGGTCGGCGCCGATCTCGACGTCGTCGTCGATGCGGAAACGCGGCCCGTCGGTGACGTCGGTCGGGCCGACCTCGCCGAGCACCGGTTCGGCGCGGCGACCACCGAGGGTCGGCACCATCACCTTGGGCTGCGACTCGACGGGCTCGTGGACCTCGGCTCGGGCACGCGGCGCGCCGCGGCTGGTCACGCCGAGCACCGCGCGCAGCCGTGGCGCGAGGTCGCCCGGGGCATAGTGCTCGCGCTCGAGGAAGCGCAGCAGCGGCAGACCGGCGGCGGCACACATGGCATCGAGCTGGTCGCGCGGCGGCTCGCGCCGACGCAGCCAGCCCACCGGCGAGAGCGCCAGGGCGCAGCAGGGCTTGCTGGTCGCGGCATCGCAGACCAGGAAGTCGAGGACACGCTCACCGATCCGCAACTCGGCGCGCTCGCGCCAACGCTTCGGGGTGCGTCGCGCCACCGCCAGCACCTCGGCCACCGGCACCCGCGCATAGAGTCGGTAGCGATCGTCGAGACACTGCTCCAGAGCGTGCGCGAACTCACGCTGGGTGGACGTGAGCAGCGGCCCGGCGATCACGTAGGGGCGCCGGTTACGCGGCGACAGCGCGCGCCACAGGCTGATCGCGAGGGCGAGCAGCACCAGCGCGGTGAGTCCGAGCAGCAGATAGAAATGAGCCATGCTCCCTCCGGTCTGGGACGTGATCAGCCGCGCGGCAGGCCGGGCTCGGCCTGGGGCGGCAGCTTCACCCCGTGCTGATTGAACCAGGCGCGATCGAGCGCCCACACCACCGAGTCGACGTCGGACTGCGACAGCAGCAGCTGGAGCACATACATCTCGGTGTATTGCAGCTGCTCGCGCGCGACGCGCAGCGACTGCGCCCGGGCGGAGGCCTCACCGCGTCCCAGCGTCGGATCGATCCAGCCGAGATAGCGTGATTCCTCGACCGTCGAGGCGCGCGGACTGCTCACCGTGGCCACCCCGTTGAGGAAGGTCAGGACGCGGAAATCGTAGGGGTACTCGGCGACCGCCTGATCCTGCGCGAGCAGCTCGTTGAGCTGCCAGAGCCGCGGCTTGAGTCCGTGCGGGGCCCAGGAGAGGGTCAGCATCAACAGCGCCAGGGCGATGGCCGAGAGGATGATTGCGTTACGAATGAAACCAAGCATGGGGAAGCAACTCCACGAGATCCAGGTCCGACCGGATGGTCGCTGGCGGAGATTCTACCCCAAGGCGACCGGGGCCCGTTGTTGCCGGACCCCGATCGAGTGGCCGATGAGCAGACGCCCAGCGGCCTTGCGCGCACCGATCAGTTGATACGCGGGTCGAGCTCGCCGCTGTCGTAGCGGGCGGTCATCTGCTCCAGCGAGAGCGCGGTGATCTTGCTGGCGTTGCCGGCGGTGCCGAAGGCCTCGTAGCGGGTCCGGCAGATCTCCTTCATCGCCTTGGTGGCCGCGATGTAGTACTTGCGCGGATCGAAGTTGGCGCGATTCTCGGCGAGGTGTTTGCGGATGGCACCGGTCGAGGCCATACGCAGGTCGGTGTCGATGTTGACCTTGCGCACCCCGTGCTTGATGCCCTCGACGATCTCCTCGACCGGCACGCCATAGGTCTCGCCCATGTCGCCGCCGAACTCGTTGATGATCGCCAGCCACTCCTGCGGCACCGAGGAGGAGCCGTGCATCACCAGATGGGTGTTGGGGATGCGCTGGTGGATCTCCTTGATGCGGCTGATGGCGAGGATGTCGCCGGTCGGCGGCCGGGTGAACTTGTAGGCGCCGTGGGAGGTGCCGATGGCGATCGCCAGGGCGTCGACCTTGGTCTTGGCGACGAAGTCGGCGGCCTCCTCGGGGTCGGTCAGCAGCTGGCTGTGGTCGAGCGTGCCCTCGGCGCCGATGCCGTCCTCCTCGCCCGCGGTGCCGGTCTCGAGCGAACCCAGACAACCCAGCTCACCCTCGACCGAGACGCCGCAGGCGTGGGCGATCTCGACCACCCGCCGGGAGACGTCGACGTTGTAGTCGTAGCTGGTCGGGGTCTTGCCGTCCTCGCCCAGCGAGCCGTCCATCATCACCGAGGAGAAGCCGAGCTGGATGGAGCGCTGGCAGACCGCCGGCGAGGTGCCGTGGTCCTGGTGCATGCACACCGGGATGTGCGGCCACTCCTCGATGGCGGCGAGGATCAGGTGACGCAGGAAGGGCGCACCGGCGTACTTGCGCGCCCCGGCCGAGGCCTGGACGATCACCGGCGAGTCGGTCTCGTCGGCCGCCTCCATGATGGCGCGCATCTGTTCGAGGTTGTTGACGTTGAAGGCGGGCACGCCATAGCCGTACTCGGCGGCGTGGTCCAGCAGCTGGCGCATGGATATCAGTGCCATGATGTTCTCCTCGTGTCAGTGACGGGGTGGAATCGATGTTCAGGATACGCCCGTGGGTCAATCTTCGCTCGCAGTTCGATGCTCTCCGACCCTCATGATCTTCATGATGTTGGTCTGGCCCTCGACCCCGCTGCGATCACCCTTGGTGATGATCACCAGGTCGCCGTCGCGCACGGTGCCGTGGCGCAACAGCTCCTCGATCACCGCGCAGTTGACCTCGTGGATGTCGGTGCTGGCGACGTCGAAGGCGACCGGGTAGACACCGCGGAACAGACACACCTTGCGCCGGGTCGAGTCGAAGCGGGTCATGGCGTGGATGGGGATGCCGGAGCTGATGCGCGACATCCACTTCACCGTCGAGCCGGTCTCGGTGAGCGCGGCGATCGCCTTCACCCCGAGATGGTTGGCGGTGTACATCGCCGCCATGGCGATGGCCTCGTCGACACGCCCGAACACCGAGTCGAGGCGGTGTCCGGAGCGAGTGGCGCTCTTCTCCGCCTCGCGGCAGATGCGGTCGAGCGCCTCGACCACCTTCACCGGATTGCTGCCGATCGAGCTCTCGGCCGAGAGCATCACCGCGTCGGTGCCGTCGAGCACCGCGTTGGCGACGTCGAAGACCTCGGCGCGGGTCGGGATCGGGTTCTCGATCATCGACTGCATCATCTGGGTGGCGGTGATCACCACGCTGTTGAGCTCGCGGGCGCGGCTGATGAGGTGCTTCTGCACCGCCGGCAGCTCGGCATCGCCGATCTCCACCCCGAGATCGCCGCGCGCGACCATGATGGCGTCGGCGGCGTTGATGATGGCGTCGATGCCGTCGAGCGCCTCGGCACGCTCGATCTTGGCCACCACCCCGCCGCGACCGCCGGCGGCCTGGAAGTGGGCGCGCGCCTGGCGCACGTCCTCGGCGCTGCGCACGAAGGAGACGGCCAGGTAGTCGGCGTCGAGCTCGGCGGCGAAGCGGATGTCGGCCAGATCCTTGTCGGTCAGCGCCGGGGCCGAGAGCCCCCCGCCCTTGCGGTTGATCCCCTTGTTGTCGGAGAGCTTGCCGCCGACCACCACCCGGCAGGCCATCCGCCCGGCCTCGACCGACTCGACCCACAGCTCGATGGCGCCGTCGTCGAGCAGCAGGGTGTCGCCGGCGCGCACGTCCTCGGCGAGCGCCGGATAGGTGGTACCGACCCGGGTCGCGTCACCGCCATCGAGCGGGCAGTCGGCATCGATGGCGAAGGGCGCGCCGCGCTCGAGCACGATCGGCCCGTCGGCGAAGCGCCCGATACGGATCTTCGGCCCCTGCAGGTCGAACAGCACCGCGACGTCGACGTCGGCCGCGCGGGCGCGCTCGCGCAGCCGCTCGACACGTTCGCGATGGCGTGCATGGCTGTCGTGGGAGAGGTTGAGGCGGGCCAGATCGAGACCCGCGCGGATGAGCCCGTCCATGACCTCGGGCGCGTCGGTTGCCGGCCCCAGGGTTGCAACGATCTTGGTACGTCTGGGCATGGTGTCACTGCCTCCCGCGTGCAAATGGGGCCGCGCCGGATGGCGCGGCCGGGATCGACCCGTCGTGGTCGATCAGTCCTTGGCCCGGGCCTCGAGCATGGCCACCGCGGGCAGGGTCTTGCCCTCCAGATACTCGAGGAAGGCGCCACCGGCGGTGGAGATGTAGGAGACACGGTCCTCGATGCCGTACTTCTGGATCGCGGCGATGGTGTCGCCACCGCCGGCGAGGCTGAAACCGGGGGCGGCGGCGATCGCCTCGGCGACCACCCGGGTGCCCTCGCCGAACTGGTCGAACTCGAACACCCCGACCGGGCCGTTCCAGACGATGGTGCCGGCCCCCTGGATGACCTCGGCCAGGGCGCGCGCCGAGTCCGGGCCGATGTCGAAGATCATGTCGTCCTCGGTGACCTCGGCGGCGGCCTTGGTCACCGCCGGCTCCTGCTCGTCGAAGCGCTTGCCGCAGACCACGTCGGTGGCGATCGGGATGCCGGCGCCGCGCGCGGTCATGGTCTCCATCAGCGCCTTGGCGGTGGGCACCAGATCGGCCTCGTGCAGCGACTGGCCGACCGGCAGCCCGGCGGCGGCGAGGAAGGTGTTGGCGATACCGCCGCCGACCACCAGCTGATCGACCTTCTCGGCGAGCGACTCGAGCACGGTGAGCTTGGTCGAGACCTTGGAGCCGCCGACGATGGCGACCATCGGGCGCGCCGGCTCGGCCAGCGCCTGACGCAACGCCTCGAGCTCGGCGCTGAGCAGCAGCCCGGCGCAGGCCTGGGGGGCGAAGTGACCGACCCCGTGGGTCGAGGCCTGGGCGCGGTGGGCGGTGCCGAAGGCGTCCATCACGAAGACATCGCACAGCGCCGCGTAGCGGCGCGCCAACGCCTCGTCGTCCTTCTTCTCGCCGGCGTTGAAGCGCACGTTCTCGAGCAGCACCAGCTCGCCCTCGGCGACCTCCGGCGGGGTGTCGAGATAGTCGCGCACCAGCCGCACCTCGCGCCCGAGCTTGGCGCCGAGGTCGGCGGCAACCGGGGCGAGCGAGTTCTCGGCCGAGAACTCGCCCTCCTGGGGACGGCCCAGGTGCGACATCACCAGCACCCGCGCGCCGGCGCGCAGACAGTGCTCGTAGGTCGCCAGCGAGGCGCGGATGCGCGCATCCGAGCTGACCCGGCCGTCCTTGACCGGGACGTTGAGGTCGGAGCGGATCAGCACCCGCTTGCCGGCGAGATCGAGGTCGGTGAGCTTGATGAAGGACATGACAAACCCTCTGGATGGATGGGGAAAGAGATCAGGCGCAAGCCCGGGCTTGCCTGATCGCCCTCGGCGGGGCCGCCGACCGGGACGGTCGGCGACGCGGCGGCGACCGCCAGACGGCGGTCGCCGGGACGACGGCGCCTCGCGGCGCCGCGCGCGGCCTCAGTTGTTGGCCACGTACTCGACCAACCGCAGCATGTTGCAGGTATAGCCGAACTCGTTGTCGTACCAGGAGACGACCTTGATGAAGGTCGGATCGAGCGCGATGCCGGCGGTGGCGTCGAAGATCGAGGGGGCGTTGAAGCCGCGGAAGTCGGTCGAGACCACCTTGTCCTCGGTGTAGGCGAGCACGCCTGCCATCTCACCCTCGGAGGCCTTGCGCATCGCCGCGCAGATGGCGTCGTAGTCGGCCGGCGCCTCGAGCTCGACGGTGAGGTCGACCACCGAGACGTCCGAGGTCGGCACGCGGAAGGACATGCCGGTGAGCTTGCCGTTGAGCGCCGGCAGCACCTTGCCGACGGCCTTGGCCGCGCCGGTCGAGGACGGGATGATGTTCTCGAGGATACCGCGACCACCGCGCCAGTCCTTCATCGACGGACCGTCGACGGTCTTCTGGCTGGCGGTGGCGGCATGCACCGTGGTCATCAGGCCACGCTTCACGCCCCAGTTGTCGTTGAGCACCTTGGCCACCGGCGCCAGACAGTTGGTGGTACAGGAGGCGGCCGAGACGATCGTCTGACCGGCGTACTCCTGATGGTTGACGCCGAACACGAACATCGGCGTGGCGTCCTTCGAGGGCGCGCTCTGCACCACCTTGCGGGCGCCGGCGTCGAGGTGCTTCTGGCAGGCCTCGGCGGTGAGGAAGAAGCCGGTGCTCTCGATCACCAGCTCGACTCCAGCCTCGTTCCACTTGAGGTTGGCCGGATCGCGCTCGGCGGTGAGACGGATGCGCTTGCCGTCGACGATCATGGTCGAGCCGTCGACCGCGACCTCGCCGGGGAAGCGGCCGTGCACCGAGTCGTACTTGAGCATGTAGGCCAGGTACTCGGGGTCGAGCAGGTCGTTGATCGCCACCACCTCGATGTCCGGGAAGTGCTTGGAGATCGCCCGGAAGGTCATCCGGCCGATACGACCGAACCCGTTGATACCGACTTTGATTGTCATGCGTTCAAGCTCCTTAACTTGTTGAGCGAAATATGTCGAACCGCGCGGGCGAGCGCGACGCCGCATCGCGACCGCCCGCGCGGTTGTCGGTCATTGAGCGTTCGGCCAGCGGGGAGCGGGCCCCGGCGGCCGGACCCATCAACCCTGCAGCACCCCCTCGACGACCGCGACCAGGTTGTCGACGGTGAAACCGAACTCCTTGAACAGCGCGCCGGCCGGGGCCGACTCGCCGAAGCGATCGATGCCGAGCACCGCGCCGCGCGAGCCGACGTACTTCCACCAACCGTCGCCGACGGCCGCCTCGACGGCCACCCGCGCCTCGACCGCGCGCGGCAGCACCGACTCGCGATAGGCCGCGTCCTGGGCGTCGAAGACGTCGGTCGAGGGCATCGACACCACGCGCACCGCGCGCCCTTCGAGCGCATCGGCGGCACCGAGGGCGAGGGCGACCTCGGAGCCGGTGGCGATGATGATCACCTCCGGGGTCCCGGCGCAATCGCGCACCACGTAGCCGCCGCGCGCGATCGCCGCCAGCTGCTCGGCGTCGCGCTCGACGTGCGGCAGCGACTGACGCGAGAAGATCAGCGCGCTCGGGCCGTCGCGCCGCTCGATCGCCTGACGCCAGGCGACCGCCGACTCGACCGCGTCGCAGGGCCGCCACACGTTCATGTTGGGGATCATGCGCAGGGTCGGGATCTGCTCGACCGGCTGGTGGGTGGGACCGTCCTCGCCGAGACCGATGGAGTCGTGGGTGTAGACGAAGATCGAGGGCACCTTCATCAGCGCCGCCATGCGCAGCGCGTTGCGGGCATACTCGGAGAACATCAGGAAGGTCGCGCCATAGGGCACGAAGCCGCCGTGCAGGGCGATGCCGTTGATGATCGCCGACATGCCGAACTCGCGCACGCCGTAGTAGACGTAGTTGCCCGGCGCCTCGCCCTTGCCGATGCCCTTGCAGCCCTGCCACAGCGACAGGTTGGAACCGGCCAGATCGGCCGAGCCGCCGAGCAGCTCGGGGAGCAGCGGACCGAAACCGTTGAGCGCGTTCTGCGAGGCCTTGCGCGAGGCGATGCTCTCGCCCTTGACGGCGACCTCGGCGATGAAGGCATCGGCCTGCTCGGTCCAGTTCGCCGGCAGCTCGCCGGCCATGCGCCGCTCGAACTCGGCGGCCTCGGCGGGATAGGCCTTGGCGTAAGCGGCGAAGCGCTCGCGCCACGCGGACTCGGCGGCGGCGCCGCGCTCACGCGCGCTCCAGCCGGCGTAGACCTCCTTGGGGATCTCGAACGGGGGGTGGTTCCAGCCCAGCGCCTCGCGGGTGAGGGCGATCTCCTCCTCGCCGAGCGCGGCGCCGTGGCAGGACTCCTTGCCCTGCTTGTTGGGCGAGCCGTAACCGATGATGGTCTGGCAGCAGATCAGCGTCGGTCGATCGGTGACCGCACGCGCCTCCTCGATGGCGACCTGGATGGCGTCGGGGTCGTGACCGTCGACCTCGGGGATGACGTGCCAGCCATAGGCCTCGAAACGCTTCGGGGTGTCGTCGAGGAACCAGCCGGGGGTATCGCCCTCGCCGCGCACCTCGCCGTCGATGGAGATGTTGTTGTCGTCATAGACGGCGATCAGCTTGCCCAGACCGAGCGCGCCGGCGAGCGAGCAGGCCTCGTGCGAGATGCCCTCCATCAGACAGCCGTCGCCGAGGAAGGCATAGGTGTAGTGATCGACGATATCGTGACCGGGGCGGTTGAACTGGGCGGCGAGCGCCTTCTCCGCGATCGCCATGCCGACGGCGTTGGTGATGCCCTGGCCGAGCGGCCCGGTGGTGGTCTCGACGCCGGGGGCATAGCCGTACTCGGGGTGTCCCGGGGTCTTGGAATGGAGCTGGCGGAACTGCTTGAGGTCCTCGATACCGAGGTCGTAGCCGGTGAGATGGAGCAGAGAATACAGCAGCATCGAGCCGTGCCCGTTGGAGAGCACGAAGCGATCGCGATCGGGCCACTGGGGGTTGGCCGGGTTGTGGTTCATGAAGTCGTTCCACAACACCTCGGCGATGTCGGCCATGCCCATCGGCGCGCCCGGATGCCCGGACTTGGCCTTCTGCACCGCATCCATGGCGAGTGCCCGGACGGCGTTGGCGAGTTCTCTGCGTGAGGACATGAGCCCCTCCTGAAGTTGACGATGACGAAGATACTGATTGTGCGGACCGGGGCGCCGAGGCATCACGGCGGACTGAGGCTCACCCGGAAACGGCCCGCGAATGCGATGAATGTGGCGTGCGGGGCTGGCGGCCGCATCGAGCAGGGAAGTTTCCATCCTCCGGCCCGGGGCGAGGACGCGCGAGTTGGCCGGAGATTCCCACACAGGGCCCTTGATTGTGAACCAAAGGTCCAGGGTCGGACATCAAAACAAACTTATACCGCCAAAAACTATTTTAACATTTCATAATATTCAGGATTGACGCTTGAAATACCACATCAGTTTACCACCGCGCCGGGCGGGCCGGCGCGGGCCGGGCCGTGCTCAGCCCTCCACCCACTTGATCGAGCAGCCCATGCTCGGGATCTGCTCGGCCGGGCCGCGTCCGCTCAGCGCGACCTCGCGCATCGCCTCGAACAGGTCGCGGCGCACGTCGGCGGGGGCGGCCTGCTTGCGACTGGCATCGAGCCGACCGCGATACTGCAGCTCGAGCGCGGCGTTGTAGCCGAAGAAGTCGGGGGTGCAGACCGCACCATAGGCCTTGGCCACCGCCTGGTCGGCGTCGTAGAGATAGGGGAAGGGAAAGGCGAAACGCTCGGCGATCTCGCGCATGTTGTCGAACGAGTCCTCGGGGTAGTCGGCGACGTCGTTGGACATGATCGCTACGCTGCCGATGCCGAGCGTGGCCAGCTCGGCGGTATCGCGCACGATACGCTCACGCACCGACTGGACGTAAGGGCAGTGGTTGCAGATGAACATCACCAGCAGCCCGCGCTCGCCGCTGCAGGCATCGCGCGTCCAGGTGCGGCCGTCGACGCCCGGCAGGGCGAAGTCCGGGGCCGGCTGGCCGAAGTCACACACGGGGGTCTCGAGTGAAACCATGACGGGGATCCTCCGAGTTGGCGGTTCGATGGTGCGGGGCCGCCCCTGGCGGGCGCGACCAAAGGGGACATCAGCATCCTCGCGGGCACGACGCCGGCGAGCACGGCCCCGGGCAACATGCCACATCCGCCCCCTCGGGCGCATCTCCACCCCCGCGCCCCGGCGGTCGGGGAGGATGTCGGCGACCCGTCCGCGCCCCGCATGTTACCGGAACGGAAGGGGATTCCAAATCTCGCCCCGATCGCTGCCGATCGCCGCCTCATGAGGCCGCGGCGCGGGCTTCGCGAACGTCACGCGAGCCGCTATCATGAGCGGCTTCATCAACGCGCCACCCTGGCGCCATGAATAGGGCTCGACTCGTATGAGCAAGGACTACATCTTCACCTCGGAATCGGTCTCCGAAGGACATCCGGACAAGATGGCAGACCAGATCTCGGACGCCGTCCTCGACGAGATCTACCGCCGCGACCCCAACCACGCCAAGGCGCGCGTGGCCTGCGAGACCCTGGTCAAGACCGGCTTCGTGATGCTCGCCGGCGAGATCACGGTGACCGACGCCAACCTCAAGATCGATTACGAGCGCGTGGTGCGCGAGGTGGTCAAGGACATCGGCTACGACAACTCCGAGGTCGGCTTCGACGGCAACACCTGCGGCGTGATGATCGCTCTCGGCGAGCAGTCCAAGGACATCAACCAGGGTGTCGATCGCGAGAGCGAGGAGGCCCAGGGCGCCGGTGACCAGGGGCTGATGTTCGGCTATGCCACCAACGAGACCGACATGCTGATGCCGGCGCCGATCGACTACGCCCACCGTCTGGTGAAGCGTCAGGCCGAGGTGCGCAAGAACGGCACCCTGCCCTGGCTGCGCCCCGACGCCAAGTCGCAGATCACCATGCGCTACCGCGACGGCAAGCCGGTCGGCGTCGACGCCGTGGTGCTCTCCACCCAGCACGGCGAGGAGGTCAGCGAGCGCGTGCTGCAGGAGGCGGTGATGGAGGAGATCATCAAGCCCGTGCTCGGCGCCACCGGCTGGCTCAACGCCGAGACCAAGTACCACATCAACCCCACCGGCAAGTTCGTCATCGGCGGTCCGGTCGGCGACTGCGGCCTGACCGGGCGCAAGATCATCGTCGACACCTACGGCGGCATGGCCCGTCACGGCGGCGGCGCCTTCTCCGGCAAGGACCCGTCCAAGGTCGACCGCTCGGCCGCCTACGCCGGTCGCTATGTCGCCAAGAACATCGTCGCCGCCGGGCTCGCCGACAAGTGCGAGATCCAGGTCTCCTACGCCATCGGCGTCGCCGAGCCGACCTCGGTCTCGATCGAGACCTTCGGCACCGCGCATGTGAGCGAGGAGCGCATCATCGAGCTGGTGCGCGAGCACTTCGACCTGCGCCCCTATGGCATCATCAACATGCTTGACCTGACCAACCACGAACTGATCAAGTATCGCGATACCGCTGCCTACGGTCACTTCGGTCGTCCCGAGGCCGGCTTCACCTGGGAGCGGACCGACAAGGCAGAGGCGCTGCGCGCCGCCGCCGGGCTCTAAGCCCACCCAGCCCCCCGCCACCGAGGAGCGCTGCAACCCGGGACCACCGAGGTCCGGGCCAGGCTCGGGGACGGGGCATACAGTTCGAACGGCGCTCACTCACGATTCATCAGGAAGAGTTGATCAACCATGAGTGAGTTCACCGATTACAAGGTCGCTGACATCACCCTCGCCGACTTCGGTCGTCGCGAGATCGCCATCGCCGAGACCGAGATGCCGGGCCTGATGGCCCTGCGCGAGAAGTACGGCCCCTCCAAGCCCCTCGCCGGCGCCCGCATCACCGGCAGCCTGCACATGACCATCCAGACCGCCGTGCTGATCGAGACCCTGGTCGCGCTCGGCGCCGAGGTGCGCTGGTGCTCGTGCAACATCTTCTCCACCCAGGATCACGCCGCCGCCGCGATCGCCGCTGGTGGCATCCCGGTCTATGCCTGGAAGGGCGAGACCCTGGAGGAGTACTGGTGGTGCACCGAGCAGGTGCTCAACTGGCCCGACGGCCAGGGCCCGAACATGATCCTCGACGACGGCGGCGACGCCACCCTGCTGGTGCACAAGGGCGTGGAGTACGAGAAGGCCGGCGCGGTCCCCGCGCCCACCGCCGAGGACAACGAGGAGTGGACCGCGGTGCTCGGCGTGCTCGGGCGCACCTTCGAGCGTGACAACCAGCACTGGCACAAGATCGCCGAGGGCATCAAGGGCGTCACCGAGGAGACCACCACCGGTGTCCACCGTCTCTACGAGATGGCCAAGAACGGTTCGCTGCTGTTCCCCGCGATCAACGTCAACGACTCGGTGACCAAATCCAAGTTCGACAACCTCTACGGTTGTCGCGAATCGCTCGTCGACGGCATCAAGCGCGCCACCGACGTGATGATCGCCGGCAAGATCTCCATGGTCTGCGGCTATGGCGACGTCGGCAAGGGCTGCGCGCAGTCGCTGCGCGGACTCGGCGCCACCGTGTGGGTCTCGGAGATCGACCCGATCTGCGCCCTGCAGGCGGCGATGGAAGGCTTCCGCGTGGTGACCATGGAAGAGGCGGCGCCGATCGCCGACATCTTCGTCACCACCACCGGCAACAAGGACATCATCCGTCACGACCACATGGCGGCGATGAAGAATCAGGCGATCGTCTGCAACATCGGTCACTTCGACAACGAGATCGACATCGCCAGCGTCAGCCAGTACCAGTGGGAGGAAATCAAGCCGCAGGTCGATCACATCATCTTCCCCGACGGCAAGCGCATCATCATGCTCGCCCAGGGTCGACTGGTGAACCTCGGCTGCGCCACCGGCCACCCGAGCTTCGTGATGTCCAACAGCTTCACCAACCAGGTGCTGGCACAGATCGAGCTCTTCACCAAGGAAGACGCGTACCCGATCGGCGTCTACATCCTGCCCAAGCACCTCGACGAGGAGGTCGCGCGACTGCATCTGGACAAGATCGGCGCGCACCTGACCACCCTCACCGAGGATCAGGCGGCCTACATCGGCGTCGATGTGAACGGACCGTACAAGCCCGAGCACTACCGCTACTAAGCGGCTCGCGCGTCCCGGACGCGGCGGTCGCGGCCTCTTGGCCACGGCCGTCGCGGCCGCCACGGTTCCTCACCTCAACTCATCTCGCGACCGTCGCGCACCGCGCACCCGCGTCCTCGCGCGGCGGTAGCCGGAGTGCCAGAGCATGTCGCCACAAGATCCCACCCCGACCTACAGTCTCGAACTCTTTCCGCCCAAGACCGCCGAGCGCATGGAGCGGCTCAAGAGCGAGATCACCACCCTCAACACCGTCTCGCCGCGGTATTTCTCGGTCACCTACGGCGCCGGCGGCTCGACCCGCAAGGGCACCTTCGAGACCGTCTCCTGGCTGCGCAGCCAGGGCATCGACACCGCCCCCCACCTCGCCTGCATCGGCTCTCCCCGGGCCGAGGTCGAGGAGCTGCTGGAGCACTACCGCGAGCAGGGCATCGACCGCCTGGTGGCGCTGCGCGGCGACCTGCCCTCGGGCATGGGCGGCGGACTCGGCGGTGACTTCCGCTATGCCAACGAACTCGTCGAGTTCATCCGCGAGCGCACCGGCGATCACTTCCGCATCGAGGTCGCGGCCTATCCCGAGTACCACCCCCAGTCCGGCACCCCGGACCGCGATCTGGCCAATTTCAAGCGCAAGGTCGAGGCCGGCGCCGACGCCGCCATCACCCAGTACTTCTACAACGCCGACGCCTATTTCGCCTTCATCGAGCGCTGCCAGGCAGAGGGCATCGACATCCCCATCGTGCCCGGCATCATGCCGATCACCAACCACAGCCAGCTCGCCCGCTTCTCCGACGCCTGCGGCGCCGAGATCCCGCGCTGGATCCGCCGTCGGCTCGAGGGCTTCGGCGACGATCTCGCCAGCACCCGCGAGTTCGGTCACGAGGTGGTGCTGCAGCTGTGCCGGCGCCTGATCGAGGGCGGCGCCCCCGGACTGCACTTCTACACCATGAACCAGTCCGGCCCGACGCTGCGTCTGTGGCAGGAGCTGGGACTGCCCACCGGCGACTGAGCCAGCCAACGCCGGCGCGCGCCCCGGACGCGCCGGCGCCTCAGTCGTAGCACTCGTCCTTCCAGCGTCGCAGCGCGGCGAACACCGCCGCCGGCTCCTCCAGCGCCTCGCCGGCGAAGCGCTCGGCGGCCGCGCGCACCTCGGGCACCGCAACCCGCAGGAAGGGATTGGTCGCCAGCTCCTCGGCGAGCGTGCTCGGCACCGTCGCGCGGCCCGCCGCACGCGCCGCGCGCACCGCGGCGATGCGCGCCTCGAGCGCCGCATGCTGCGGCTCGACCCACTGGGCGAAGCCGAGGTTGGCCTCGGTGTACTCGTGGGCGCAATAACACCGCGTCTCCGGCGCCAGCCGCGCGATCCGCGCCAGCGAGCGCGCCAGCTGCTCGGCGGTACCGTCGAACACCCGGCCACAGCCGGCAGCGAACAGGGTATCGCCGCAGAACAGCCGCCCCTCGCCGAGATAGGCGACATGGGTCGCGGTATGACCCGGCACCTCCAGCACCCGGAAGGTCACGCCGAGCCCGGCGGGCTCGATGGCGTCCCCCTCCCCCACCCGATGATGCGCCAGCGCGATGCGCGCATCCTCCGGGGCGTAAACGACCGCCTCGGGGAAGGCGGCGCACAGCGTCTCGACGCCACCGATGTGGTCACCGTGATGATGGGTGAGCAGCACCGCCGTGAGATGCAGCCCGTGCTCGCTGAGATAGGCCAGCACCGGCGCGGCCTCGCCCGGATCGACCAGGGTCGCGCCGGCGCCACCGGGGGCGCGCAGCAGCCAGATGTAGTTGTCCTCGAAGGCGGGGATGGCGATGGGTTCGAGCATGATCGACGGCTCCTCGGGCGACGGCGGGGACGGCGATGGGGGAGACGGCCGGGCGCATGACGCCCGGCACGGCTGCGGCTAGCCGGCGAGCGTCTGCTCGCGGCGCGGCGTGGTGGTCTCGAGCGCGGCGAGCGCCCGACTCACCGAGTCGTGGATACCCGCGACATCGAGCCCGCACTCGGCGAGCTGCTCGGCCTGGGTGGCATGGTCGATGTTGCGATCGGGCAGCCCGAGCTGGAGCACCGGTACCACCACGCCCTCGGCGGCGAGCAGCTCGGTGACCGCGCTGCCGGCACCGCCGGCGACGGTGTTCTCCTCCAGGGTGACCAGCAGCGCGTGCTCGCGCGCCAGCGCGAGGATCAGCTCGCGATCGAGCGGCTTGACGAAGCGCATGTTGGCGACCGTCGCATCCAACTCCTCGGCGACCTCCAGGGCCGGCGCGACCATGGTGCCGAAGGCGAGCATCGCCACCCGACGGCCCTCGCGCACCCGCACGCCGCGCCCGATCGGCAGCGCCGGGGCCTCGGGGTCGACGGCAACGCCGGGACCGACGCCGCGCGGATAGCGCACCAGCGCCGGGCCCTCGAACTCGTAGCCGGTCTTGAGCATCTGCCGACACTCGTTCTCGTCGGCCGGGGCCATGATCACCAGATCGGGCAGCGGACGCGAGAAGCTGAGATCGAAGCAGCCGGCGTGGGTGGCGCCGTCGGCCCCGACCAGACCGCCACGATCGACCGCCAGGGTGACGTCGAGCTGTTGCAGACAGACGTCGTGGACGAGCTGGTCGAAGGCGCGCTGGAGGAAGCTCGAATAGATCGCCACCACCGGCTTGACGCCCTCGCAGGCCATGCCCGCGGCGAGCGTCACCGCATGCTGCTCGGCGATGCCGACGTCGTGGAAACGCTGCGGGAAGCGCTTGGCGAAGTCGCCCATCCCCGAGCCCTCGCACATCGCCGGGGTGATCGCCACCAGACGCGGATCGCGCGCGGCGGTGTCGCACAACCAGGAACCGAACACCTTGGTATAGGTCGGGCCCTTGGCCTTGGACTTGCGGAACTCGCCGGTCTGACGGTCGAAGGGGGTGACGCCGTGGAAGGTCACCGGCTGGCCCTCGGCGGGCTCGTAGCCGTGCCCCTTGTGGGTGACCACGTGCAGCAGGCGCTGTCCCGGCATGCCCTTGACGTTACGCAGGGTCTTGAGCACCGAGTCGAGGTCGTGACCGTCGATCGGGCCGATGTAATTGAAGCCGAGTTCCTCGAACAGGGTGCTCGGCATCACCATGCCCTTCATGTGCTCCTCCCAGCGCCCGACCAGCTCGCGCAGGTGAGGCATGCCGCGCAGCGCGCTCTTGCTGCCCTCGCGCATGCTGGTGTAGAGCTTGCCCGAGAGCAGTCGCGCCAGATGATTGCTGATGGCACCGACCGGGGGCGAGATCGACATCTCGTTGTCGTTGAGGATCACCGTCAGGTCGATGTCCATCGAGCCTGCGTGATTGAGCGCCTCGAAGGCCATCCCCGCGCTCAGCGCACCGTCGCCGATCACCGCGATGACGTTGCGCCGCTCGCCGCGCTGCTTGGCCGCGATCGCCATGCCCAGCGCCGCACTGATCGAGGTGCTGGAGTGACCGACGCCGAAGGTGTCGTATTCGCTCTCGCAACGCTTGGGGAAGCCGGACAGGCCGTCCTTCTGACGCAGGCTGTGCATGCGCGTGCGCCGTCCGGTGAGGATCTTGTGCGGATAGGCCTGATGACCGACGTCCCACACCACCCGATCCTCGGGGGTGTTGAAGACGTAGTGCAGGCCGAGGGTCAGCTCCACCACCCCGAGCCCGGCCGCCAGATGACCCCCGGTGCGCGAGACGGTATCGACGAGGAACGAGCGCAGTTCGCGCGCGACCTCCGGGAGCTGGCTCTCGGGCAGGGCGCGCAGGTCGGCCGGGGAGTCGATCGAGGCGAGAAGCGGATGCCGCTGCACGGCGGCGCCGGTATCACTCTGGGTGCGGTCGGGCATGATCTGACTGGCTGTTTTTTTGGCAGGTCGACTAGTTTAGACGAATCGATTCGGCGCTGCCCAATGCGAAAGCGCATCGGAGGGCGCCACGGCTCAGCGCCCCAGGGCCACCGGCGCGGCAATCCCACTGGCCTCGGCGATGACGAAGTCGCGAAAGGCGCGCGCCGCCGGCGACAAGCGCTTGCCCTGACGATAGACCAGGAACCAGTGACGCCGGTGCGGGAAACCCTCGACATCGAGCACCACCAGGCGGCGCGTCTCGAGTTCGAGTTCGATGGTGTGCAGCGACACCACGCTCAGCCCCAGCCCCGAGCGCACCGCCTGCTTGACCGCCTCGTTGCGGGTCATCTGCATGCCGTGACGGATCGCCAGCCCCTGCTCGGCGAAGATCCGCTCCATCGCCTGACGGGTGCCGGAGCCGGGCTCGCGCATCACGAAGGGCTCCTCGGCCAGCCGCGCCAGCGGGATGTCGGCGACCCCCACGAGCGGGTGCTCGGGCGGGGCGATCACCACCAGCGGATTCTCCATGAAGGGCTCGGACTCGACCTCGACGCGCTCCGGCGGGCGACCCATCAACACCAGATCCACGGCATTGCCCTCGAGCATCTGTACCAGCGACTCGCGGTTGGTGATGTCGAGATGCAGCGCGATCCCCGGATAACGCCGCTGGAACACCGCCAGCAGCCGCGGCGCGAAATAGTTGACGGTGCTCGCCGCGGCCAGGTGCAGACGGCCCCGGTTGACGCCCTTGAGCGACTCCAGCACCTCTTCCATCTCCTGCAGCGAGCGGTTGACCGCACGACTGTAATGAAAGAGCTCGCGCCCGGCCTCGGTCAGCTCGATGCGCTTGCCCAGCCGCTCGAACAGCGCCAGCCCGACCGCGTTCTCGAGCTGGCGCACCTGCATCGACACCGCCGGCTGGCTCAGATGCAGCTCCTCGGCGGCGCGGGTATAGCTCAGGTGGCGCGCCACCGCCTCGAATACGCGCAACTGTCGCAATGAGACGTGCATGACGAGGCCAATCAATAGAAGTAGAAGGGATAGATCATAATCTATAGCTTATATTAAACATAAGCAATATTTAGTAGTAATTATAAGGTTGTTCCATATAATCGATCCCCAGGTTCCGCCCCCGGCCACCACGACCGGGTCCGGCCCGAGAATACCGGCACAGCAGCAACACACCGAGCTCTATGCGGAGGACCGAGCATGGCCAAGACCTATAACGCGGGCGTCAAAGAATACCGCGAGACCTATTGGATGCCCGACTATACGCCGAAGGACACCGACCTCCTGGCGTGCTTCAAGATCACCCCGCAGCCCGGGGTGGCGCGCGAGGAGGCCGCGGCGGCGGTCGCGGCCGAGTCCTCCACCGGCACCTGGACCACGGTGTGGACCGACCTGCTCACCGACCTCGACCACTACAAGGGCCGCGCCTACGCCATCGAGGACGTGCCCGGCGACGACGAGCGCTTCTACGCCTTCATCGCCTACCCCATCGACCTGTTCGAAGAGGGCTCGGTGGTCAACGTCTTCACCTCGCTGGTCGGTAACGTCTTCGGCTTCAAGGCCGTGCGTGCCCTGCGTCTCGAGGACGTGCGCTTCCCCATCGCCTATGTGATGACCTGCAACGGCCCGCCGCACGGCATCCAGGTCGAACGCGACGTCATGAACAAGTACGGTCGGCCGCTGCTCGGCTGCACCATCAAGCCCAAGCTCGGGCTCTCGGCGAAGAACTACGGTCGCGCCGTCTACGAGTGCCTGCGCGGCGGTCTCGACTTCACCAAGGACGACGAGAACGTCAACTCGCAGCCGTTCATGCGCTGGCGTCAACGCTTCGACTTCGTCATGGAGGCGATCGACAAGGCCGAGCGCGAGACCGGCGAGCGCAAGGGGCACTATCTCAACGTCACCGCCCCGACCCCGGACGAGATGTTCAAGCGCGCCGAATACGCCAAGGAGATCGGCGCCCCGATCATCATGCACGACTACATCACCGGCGGCTGGTGCGCCAACACCGGACTGGCCCAGTGGTGTCGCGACAACGGCGTGCTGCTGCACATCCACCGCGCGATGCACGCGGTGATCGACCGTCACCCGCACCACGGCATCCACTTCCGCGTGCTCGCCAAGCTGCTGCGTCTCTCCGGCGGCGACCACCTCCACACCGGCACCGTGGTCGGCAAGCTCGAGGGCGATCGCGCCGCCACCCTCGGCTGGATCGACCTGCTGCGCGAGTCCTATGTCGAGGAGGACCGCTCGCGCGGCATCTTCTTCGATCAGGACTGGGGCGCGATGCCGGGCGTCTTCGCCGTCGCCTCGGGCGGCATCCACGTCTGGCACATGCCGGCGCTGCTCGCCATCTTCGGCGACGACGCGGTCCTCCAGTTCGGTGGCGGCACCCTCGGCCACCCCTGGGGCAACGCCGCCGGCGCGGCGGCCAACCGGGTCGCGCTCGAGGCCTGCGTCGAGGCCCGCAACCAGGGACGCGCGATCGAGAAGGAGGGCAAGGAGGTGCTCACCGCCGCCGCCGCCCACAGCCCCGAGCTGAAGGCCGCGATGGAGACCTGGAAGGAGATCAAGTTCGAGTTCGACACCGTCGACAAGCTCGACGTCGCCCACAAGTGACCCCGGAGCCCGGGCCCGGACGGGCCCGGCACCGGCCACCCAGAGTCAACCGAGCCGACCGACCGCAGGCTCGCCGATCGTAGAGACGAGGAGGACCCCGTCCGCGGACGGGCCCGGCAACGCCGGGGAGCAGCGCGGCGCCGCGAGGCGCACGCATAACCATAAGGGGCACCAAGTCCCACGGGCGGTGCCGCCAGCGATGGCGGCGGCGACCCGAACCAACAAGATCACTCGTCGCGCCCTCGGCGCCTGTGCGGTTCCAACCATAGAGAGTGTCACCATGAGCGAAATGCAGGACTACCAATCGAGCCTCGAGGACGCGAGCAGCCGCAAGTTCGAGACCTTCTCCTACCTGCCGGCGATGAGCCCCGAGGGCATCCGCCAACAGGTCGAGTTCATCGTCTCCAAGGGTTGGAATCCGGCGATCGAGCACACCGAGCCGGAGAACGCCTTCGACCACTACTGGTACATGTGGAAGCTGCCGATGTTCGGCGAGACCGACGTCGACACCATCCTCGCCGAGGCCGAGGCCTGTCACCAGGCCCACCCCGACAACCACGTGCGCCTGATCGGCTACGACAACTACGCCCAGTCGCAGGGCGCGGCCATGGTCATCTACCGCGGCACCCCGGTCTGACCACGGCCCGCCATCGCTTGTGACGTCACGGACGCGACCCGCGCCGGTCGCGTCCGTCCCCCGCCCGCCCAGCGTTCAAGGACTGCCCCCATGAGCGAGACCCATCGCGACCAATACCTGATCCGAGAGGAGCCCTACTACCGCACGGTCGAGGACGAGGTACGGCTCTACGAGGCCGCCTACGCGGCGCGCATGCCGGTGATGCTCAAGGGGCCGACCGGCTGCGGCAAGTCGCGCTTCGTCGAGTACATGGCCTGGCGGCTCGAACGCCCGCTGATCACCGTCGCCTGCAACGAGGACATGACCGCCTCGGATCTGGTCGGGCGCTTCCTGCTCGACGCCGACGGCACCCGCTGGCAGGACGGCCCGCTCACCGTCGCCGCGCGCATCGGCGCCATCTGCTATCTCGACGAGGTGGTCGAGGCGCGCCAGGACACCACCGTGGTGATCCACCCGCTCACCGATCACCGTCGCTGCCTGCCGCTGGAGAAGAAGGGCGAGCTGGTCGAGGCCCACCCCGACTTCCAGATCGTCATCTCCTACAACCCCGGCTACCAGAGCCTGATGAAGGACCTCAAGCAGTCGACCAAGCAGCGCTTCGGCGCGCTCGACTTCAGCTACCCCAGCGCCGCGATCGAGGCCGAGATCGTCGCCCACGAGGGCGGCATCGAGCGCGATCAGGCCGACAGGCTGGTGCAGGTCGCCCAGCGCAGCCGCAACCTCAAGGGCCACGGCCTCGACGAGGGCATGTCCACCCGCCTGCTGGTCTACGCCGCCCAGCTCATGGCCAAGGGCATCGAACCCCGCGCCGCCGCCCAGATGGCCCTGGTCCGCCCCCTCACCGACGACCCCGACATGCGCGACACCCTCGACGCGGCGGTGGATACCTATTTCTGAGCGGCCAGCGGTCAGCCACCAGCGGACAGCCGCCAGCCACCAGTGAGGCGGATACCAACCGCCGACAGTCGACGACAGACCGCTGGCGGCTGATAGCTGGTAGCTGGTAGCTGGTAGCTGGTAGCTGGTAAAGCATCATGCGCGACTATCGCAAGCTGTCCGTCTGGCACAAGGCCCACGCGCTGACGCTCGCCATCTACGAGACCACCCAGGGCTTCCCGCCGAGCGAGCGCTTCGGACTGGTTCCGCAGATGCGCCGCGCGGCGTCCTCGGTACCGTCGAACCTCGCAGAGGGCTGTGGGCGCGGCAGCGATGCCGACTTCGCCCGCTTCGTGCGTATCGCGGCGGGGTCGGTCAACGAACTCGAATACCAGTGTCTGTTGGCGCGTGACCTCCACTACCTGCCGGCAGCACACGCCGATGAGCGCATGCGCGAGTGCGCGGAGATCCGGCGGATGCTCGTCGGGCTACTCTCCTCGCTCGCCCCGCCGACCCCACATCCCCCTAGCCCACGGTCAACGCCACCGGACGAGGATGCCCGATGAGCACGCGGCACCGTCCACTGGAGGCTGGTGGCTGATATCTGGAGGCTTTGCATGACCAGCGATATGCAAGACGCACTTTCCTGCCTCAAGTCCGGCGCCGAGCACGCCCAGGCGCTCGAGGCGAGCCATCACGAGGCCGCGCGCCTGCTCTCGCCGCGCGGGCTGGAGCACTATGTCACCGGCATCCGCGCGATGTGCACGCTCAACAAGGGCGACGATCTGGTGATGACCTATGTGCAGGAGATGCCCGGGGTCGCCCGCGAACTCGGCGAGGACATCATCCCCGACATCGTCGGCGCGCTGATGAAGCTCGCCTCGCACACCTCCGGCACCGTGCTCACCCTGCTGCTCGGCTCGCTCGGGCTGGCCGCCACCCGGCTCGGCGACGCCGAGCTGATGCGCGGCTATCTCGGCCTGCTCCACCAGCTCGCCGGCAAGGCCCCGCGCGGCCTGCGTCCGATGCTCGAACACAGCGACGAGCTGTTCGCCAAGCTCACCCTCGGCGGGCTGCGCCGCTGGGCGCTGTGGGGCGCCCAGGCCCATGCCCGCGACCTCGACGGCCAGCTCGCCTACTTCGGTCTGGCCAGCGAGGCCTCGCGCGCGGTGCTCCAGCAGGAGCGGCGCGGCACCCTGTTCGTCGACAATCAGCGCCGTCTCAACTTCTATCTGCGCGCGCTCTGGGCGCGCGCCTTCTTCATGCGTCCGACCTCGGGCGACTATGAGTCGCGCGAGGGACTGCGCCCCTTCATCGAGGAGTTCCAGATCCATCTCCCCGATGCCTTCGACGACTGGCAGGGCATCCCCGGCGTCGATCTCTACCGCGCCGCCGCCGCCCACTGCGCCGCCCATCTGGTCTACACCACCGCGCCGCTCGACGGCGCCGGCCTGAGCCCGGCGCAGCGCTTCGTCGTCACCCTGTTCGAGGACGCCCGCGTCGAGGCCCTGGCGGTCGCCGAGTTCCCCGGCCTGCGCAAGCTCTGGGGCGCCATCCACGCCCACGCCCTCCCCCTCGCGGCCAACGCCCACCCGATGCAATCGCTGCTCACCCGGCTGGCGCGCGCCCTGCTCGACCCCGAGTACCAGGACCCGGAACCGGCGATCGCCGAGAGCGCCGCACGCTTCCATGAGCACTGCGCCAACCGCGGCACCGACAACGCGATCAGCCGCGAGGCCGGGCTCGCCTTCCACGACCGCGCGCTTGAATTGGTGGCACTGCCGAGCCTGCGCGTGCTCGAGGACATGCCCCTGCCCTATCGCGACGACAACCGCTACTGCTGGGCCTTCGACGAGAACCTGTTCATCACCCAGGGGCTCGACTACCTGCCCGAGCGCGCGCGACAGGTACGCCGTCAGGTCAGCGTGATGGAGATGGTCAACGAACTCGACTGCGAGCTTGCCGGCGACGACGCCCAGGAGGTGTGGAACCTCGCCACCCCCTTCTGGCTCGACCAGGAGGACTGCACCATCAACGAGCTGGAGGGCCGCGAGCCGATCTCCGAGCCCTTCCACTATCCCGAGTGGGACTACCACGTCCAGCTCTACCGCCCCGACTGGACGAGCGTGATCGAGCGCCGCCAGGAGCGCGGCGACCCGGCGCTGATGGACGAGATCCTCACCCGCCATCGCCCCATCGCCTCGCGCATCCGCCACCTCATCGACGCCCTCCAGCCCCAGGGCGTGGTGCGTCGGCGCGGCTACGAGGAGGGCGAGGAACTCGACCTCGAAGCCGCGGTGCGCGCCATGGTCGACATCCGCCGCGGCGTCATGCCCGACCCGCGCATCAACATCCGCATCACCCGCCACGTCCGCGATCTCGCCATCGTCGTGCTGATGGACCTCTCCGAGTCGACCAACGAGAAGGTCGGCGTCAACGAGGGCGAGCCCGGCTACGACGCGGCCCCCAGCATCCTCGACCTCACCCGCGAGGCCACCGGCCTGCTCGCCTGGGCGATCGACGCCATCGGCGACGCCTTCGCCGTCCACGGCTTCGCCTCCGACGGTCGTCACGACGTCCGCTACTATCGCTTCAAGGACTTCGACCAGGACTATGGCGACGCGGCCAAGTCACGCATGGCCGGGATGCGCGGCGGGCTCTCCACCCGCATGGGCGCAGCACTGCGCCACGCCGGCCATCATCTCGAACAACAACCGGCGCAAAAGCGACTGGTGCTGCTCATCACCGACGGCGAGCCCGCCGACATCGACGAGCGCGACCCGCAATACCTCCGCCACGACGCCAAGAAGGCGGTCGAGGACCTGCGCACCCGCGGCATCCACACCCACTGCCTCACCCTCGACCCCGAGGCCGACCGCTACGTCGCGCGGATCTTCGGCGAGAACGGGTACTCGATCGTCGATCAGGTTGAGCGGTTGCCGGAGCGGTTGCCTGGGGTGTTTGGGGTGTTGACGGGGTGAGGGGGAGACTTCAATCTCGAGATTGAGTATTGACGTTAGGCGGTTGAGCGTTTCACATCTAGAAATCAAAAGACACTCGCTCATCGCTTGCATTCAACTGCTGGGCGGCAAAAAATGACTGAACCAGAACCTATACCATCTAAAGAAAAGCAACACCTAGACCAACTATGCCATCAATATGATGCACTTTGGAAGCATCTAGAATATATTGACTCACATGTTTTCAAGCTTGTAGGCATCTATCTAATATTTACAGGAGCCCTATTAGCTAAAGCAGAATTATTTCAAGAAACTAAAGCTCTATCAGCAATATTTGTACTGATAATTGGCATGATATTTTTTGTGTTTTTACACAGAATATCTAGACTACTTCAAGAGCTAAAGAAAAAGATCATACAAATTGATCGCGAAAAGCAGAAGTTACATGGCATGCCTATTATTGATGCGCTGCCGAAAAACTATACCACCGGCCCTCGAACATCGGAAGTTAGCAAATACGCAGTATTTGTTTTTAGTGCGCTGCTAGCTATCTACTTCGCATTTCCATCAACAAATAGCCCCCAAAAACCTTCTCCAACTGAACCATCAAAGGCGCACCCCACCGGGTAGCGCCCTGACCGATAGGTTTCGATAAAATCAGAATCTCTTGATTTAAGGATGAAAAAGATGTCCCCTTCCCCAAAAATAGGTCCAGCGAAAAGTAGAGACCGACGGCATGATGGTGGCCGAGCAGAGGAGAGCCCACATGCGCAAGAGCAAGTACAGCGAGCAGCAGATCGTTGACGTACTGCGTCGTGCTGAGTCTGGCGTAGCCGTCAAGGACGTGTGCCGGGAGCTGGGCGTCAGCGCGGCGACCTTCTATCAATGGCGCTCGAAGTACGGGGGGATGGAGGCTTCGGACCTGAAGCGGCTGCGCGCGCTGGAGGAGGAGAATCGCCGGCTCAAGCACATGTACGCGGATCTGAGCC
>NZ_RHFI01000027.1:0-43075 GCF_003718685.1 Marichromatium sp. AB31
CGGGCGCGGCGGCGAGCCGCAGGCGTAGCGGGGTGTCCGCGGCGCGTTCGCCGCCCTCGGCCATCGGTACCCGCCCGGCGGCGAGCGCGAGCAGCGCGCCCTGGAGGACCAGGGCGAGGGTGCCGGCGAGCCACCAGGGCATCTCGGGCAAGCGCGGCGCGGGGGGAGTCATGCCCCGACCTCGCGGGTGGCCAGGGCGATGGCGGTGATCCCGGCGGCGCGACAGGCGTCCATCACCGCCACCAGGTCGGCGAGCGCGGCGGCGCCGGCGCCGGTGATGGTCACCTGGGTCCGCGGGCCCTTGTCGCGGAGCAGCGCGGTGAGCCGCTGGTGGTCGAGCGGCGCGCCGGCGACGCTGATCGCGCCGTTGCGGGCGAGCACGATCACCACGTCGGCGGGGTCGAGGCGGGAGGCCGTGGCGCTCGCCGGGAGCTGGCCGTCGAGCCCGCGCGCGGGGAGGGTCTCGAGGGTGGCGAGGATGAAGAAGGCGAGCAGGAAGAAGATGATGTCGATCATCGCCACCACCTCGATGCGCGCGCGCCGGCGGGGGGGATAGGCCATCAGCTCGCCCCCGCGCCGCCCGCGGCGCCGGCGAAGCGGTTGACCAGCATCACCTTGATGACCTCGAGCTGGTGCCCGGCGCGGCGCGCGCGCTCGCCGAGGGCGTTGAAGGCGACCAGCCCGAGCACCGCGATCAGCAGCCCGGCGGCGGTGGCGACCAGCGCCTCGGCGACCCCGCCGGTGACCGCCTGGGCGCGCCCGCTGGCCTCGCCGCCGAGCGCGGCGAAGGCGTGGAACATGCCGACGATGGTGCCGAGCAGGCCGAGCAGGGGGGGCAGGGTGACGGCGGTGTCGAGCACCCACAGGCGCCGATCGAGCTGTGGCTGGATGGCGAGGATGTGCTCGTCGAGCCGGGCGGCGAGGGCGCCGGCTGGCGCCGCCGTCTCCGGCGGCGTCAGCGCGCAGCGCAGCAGCGCGGCGTGGACGGCGTGGGGGCGGGCCTCGAGCAGCCCGGCGAGCCCGCCGCGATCGGCCGCGTCGAGCCCGGCGAGGGCGCGGGCGAGGCGCTCGCCGCGCCGATCGAGGCTGCGCAACGCCCAGCCGCGCTCCAGGCTCACCGCCAGGGTGAGGGTGAGCAGCAGCGCCAGCGGGTAGAGCAGGCCGCCGGTGTGCGCGGCGAGGCGCGCGAGGGTATCGAGCGATGGCATGGTCGGTCTCCGTCGCCTCAGCGCGCCAACTGGCGCACCTCGATGTGGTCGAGCCAGCGCACGTGGCGTGCGCCGGTCTGCTGGTCGGCGCTGGAGATCAGCGCGATGCGCCCCTCGGTGTCGTCGAGCGGTTGGCCGTCGTGTCGGAAGTACACCAGCACCTGCTCGCCGATCGGGGTGTTGAACAGCTCGCCCCAGGAGAACACCACCTGATAGCCGTCGCTGGCCCCGGCGGTGACGGCGAGGGTGCGCAGCCCGCGCGGGGTGTCGACCTTGGGGTGGGCGCGCGCGACCAGGTCGCGCAGCAGCACCCCCTCGAGGTGGTGCTTGTCGGCGATGTGCGCGCCGGTGTGGCAGATCACCGGCACCCGCTCGATGCGGTGCAGCGGCAGCTTGGCGAGGTCGGCGACGGTGAGCTGCTGTGGCTGCTCGACCGCGCCGTCGATCGCCAGACGGTGCGAGACGAAGGGGTTGACGGCCTGCGCCGGGGCGGCGGCGAGGGCGAGCAGCAGGGCGATGAGACGGGGTGATGGGCGCATGGGGGAGTCCTCCGTGGGCGTTGGGGTCAGAATCGGTAGTTGGCCTCGACGAACCAGGTGCGCCCGGCGGCGGGGTAGCCGGCGCTCGGCGCGTAGTTGCTGTCGGCGAGGTTGCGCACCCCGGTGGCGAGCGTCACCGCGCTGGCGGGGTGTACGGCGAGCTTGAGGTCGAGGGTGGTGAAGGCGTCGAGGCGCTCGCTGTCGGAGCTCCAGCGCGCGCCTTCGTGACGCAGATAGAGCAGCGTCTCCCAGCGCTCGGCGGGGATGAAGCGGGCGTGGGCGGTGAGCTTGTGCGAGGGCACCCCGGTGAGGCGCCGGTCGGGGTCGCTGCGGTTGTCGCGGTCGATCAGGGTGAGGTGGGCGCCGAGCTGCCAGCGCGCGCCGAGGTCGGCGTTGGCGCCGAACTCCATCCCGAACACCTGGACCTCGCCGACGTTCTGCATCTGGTAGCGGTCGGGCTCGACGTCGTCGACGCGCTGGATCAGGTCGGTGATGCTGCTGGCGAACAGCGCCGCCTCGAGTTCGAGCCCCGGGCGCGGGCTGCCGCGATAGCCGAGTTCGTAGTTGAGGGCGTGCTCGGTGCGCAGGTCGGGGTTGGGGATGGCGGTGTCGAGGCGCAGCGAATAGCGGTCCTTGAGCGTGGGGAAGCGGCTCTTGCGCGCCACGGTGGCATAGAGCAGGTCGTTGCCGTCGGCGTCGAGCGACCAGAACAGCCCGGCCTGGGCGTCGGTGGCCGATTGCGCGTCGGGCAGCGCGACCGGGTCGCTGATCTTGTCGACGCGCAGCGGGCGCATGCGGTGGTGGGCGAGGCCGAGGGCGAGACGCAGCCGTGGGCCGAGGGTGATGCTGTCCTCGAGGCTGATCGAGTTCAGCGCGTCCTCGAAGGCCTCGGTGCGCTCGATGGTGTCGTCGGCGTGGTGGCGCTGGTGCTTGTGGTGCAGCGCCAGTTGCAATTGGTGGTGGTCGAGCCGGGTGCTCTCGAGGGTGATGCTGCCGCCGAACACCCGGTCGTCGTAGATGCTGCGCCCGCTCGGGCCGAGGCTGCCGCGCCCGGAGGTCTTGCGGGTGGTGTAGCTGGCGTCGGTGTAGGCGTCGACGGCGTTGTCGTAGTCGTCGAGATAGAGGCGCAGGCGCAGCCGTTCGTGCTCGCCGAGCGCGGTGCGCGAGAGGAAGTAGACCCCCTCCTTGTCCCAATAGGGCCAGCGCCAGTAGCGCGCCGAGCGCGCGTCGGTCGACGGCGGTTGTCCCTTGGTGGCGTGCTGGCGGTAGTAGCTGATGGCGTACTCGTCGTCGCCCCGGGGTGTCCAGCCGAGCTTGAGCGAGAGGTGCGCGTCGCGCTGATCCGAGTTGTCGCGTCGTCCGCCGTCCTCGGTGGCGGTCGGCTGGAAGTCGTCGGAGAGCGGGAAGCCGTCGCTGTCGCGCCAACTCGCGCCGAACTGCAGGTACCACTGGCCCTGGTTGGTGCCGAGGTTGAGCGTGCCGGTACGGGTGTGGTCGGCGGCGAGACCGACGGAGAGATCGCCCTCGAGCGCCCGCTCGGGGCGGCGCGAGACCAGGTTGATGGCGCCGCCGAGGGTGTTGGCGCCATAGGCCATGGCGCTGAAGCCCTTGGCGACCTGGATCGCCGAGAGATCGGTGGTGGTGAAACGGCCGAGATCGAGATAGCCGTCATAGGGGACGGAGACCGGGATGCCGTCGATGAAGATCGGCACCTGACGGGCGTCGAAGCCGCGCAGGTCGAGGGTCTGCTCGTTGCGGCTGTTGGTGGTGACGCTCACCCCCGAGAGCAGGTCGAGGGCCTCGCCGAGGGTGTCGCGGTCGAAGCGGCGCAGGGTCTCGCTGGTCAGCACCGAGGCGACCTGGCCGCTGTCGAGCGCGCCGAGCGCCGGGGTCGGCGCGCTCACCGTGATGGTGCCCAGGGTGTAGACCTGCTCGGCGGGGGTGGCCTGGACGCCGAGGCCGAGGCCCAGCAGTCCGCCCAGGGAGAGGCGTTGCGTCCACGCGTTCACTGTCGTTCCTCCGGTCGGGGCGCCGGGGCGCCCGGGGATCAGGGCCGGGGAGGGTCGCTATATTCGTTGTTATATAACGCTAGACGTGGCCACCCCTCGGCTGCGGTCGTCGTGCGAGGGGCTTGAAGCAGGATCGGTGCCAACCATCGGGCATCGGCGGTCGATGAGGTGCTATCGCATTGTCTGGTAGGAGTTTTTTGGGTGAGCGACAGGCGGCGTCGCGGCGCTCGACGAGGGAGCGTTATGTCGTTTTGTATACAACGCGCCGCACGCTGAGGGGCGTCGCGCGTGCGGCATGCCCCGGAATGGGGCGCGGATCGGGGGTGCCCGGACGGGAACGGGGACCGTGCCGGGCGGGGCGGGGCGGCTCAGCGCCCGGCGTGTTCGTCCGGGGCCGGTGGCAGCACCGGCGCCAGACCCCGGCTGCGGCGCAGCCAGTTGATCGCGCCGAGCAGCTGGGGGTTGGCCGCGAGCCGGCGCTCGAGCCGATACTTGCCGGGGAAGTCGAGGAGGATCAGCCCCATCAGCATGGTCAGCAACCCCTGGCCCGGCAGCACCAGCATCAGCAGGCCGCAGAGCAGCAGCAACGCGCCGCTGAGGTTCTTGACCAGGCGCAGCACGGCGTGGACCAGCGGGTGATGACGGCGCAGCCGGTCGGGGCGGTGCGCCGGGGCGGCGAAGTAATCGACCGGGATCAGCGCCACCAGGAAGGGCAGCGAGAGCAGCGAGAGCAGGAACACGGCGACGGACAGGCCGGCGATCCAGGCGCTCAGCGCCTGGTGGACCTCCACCCAGTGCAGTGCGGTTTCGATCATGGTGACGGGGATCCTGAACGGGCGCCGGGCGCGACGGCGCCCGGCGCGCGGCCTCAGCCGGCGGCGTGCAGCTCGGCGGCCTGGAGGGTGTTCTCGAGCAGGCTGGCGATGGTCATCGGACCGACCCCGCCGGGCACCGGGGTGATCCAGGCGGCGCGCTCGGCGCAACCGGCGAAGTCGACGTCGCCGACCAGCTTGCCCTCATCGGTGCGGTTGATGCCGACATCGATCACCGTCGCCCCCGCCTTGATCCACTCCCCCGGCACGAAGCCCGGCCGACCGACGGCGGCGACCACGATATCGGCCCCGCGCACCTTCTCGGCGAGGTCCTTGGTGCGGCTGTGACAGATGGTCACGGTGCAGCGCGCGGCGAGCAGCTCCAGGGCCATCGGCCGACCGACGATGTTCGACTGGCCGATCACCACCGCGTCGAGCCCGGCGAGCGACTGGCCGGTGCGCGCGAGCATGGTCATCACCCCCTTGGGCGTGCACGGGCGCAGCAGCGGCATGCGCAGCACCAGGCGACCGACGTTATAGGGATGGAAGCCGTCGACGTCCTTGGTCGGCAGGATGCGCTCGGTCACCAGCGCCTCGTCGATCTGCTCGGGCAGCGGCAGCTGTACCAGGATGCCGTCGATGGTCGCATCGGCGTTGAGCCGGTCGATCAGCGCCAGCAACTCGTCCTGGGTGGTCGAGGCCGGCAGCTCGTGCAGCTCGGAGCGGAAGCCGACCTCGGCGCAGGCCTTGCGCTTGTTGCGGACATAGACCTGGGAGGCGGGGTTCTCGCCGACCAGCACCACCGCCAGGCCGGGGGCGCGCTGGCCGGCGGCGAGCAGGGCGTCGACCCGGGTCTTGATCTGCTGGCGGATGTCTGCGGCGATCGACTTGCCGTCGAGGAGTTGTGCGGTCATGGTCTTCCTAATGATACGGGGTCAATGGCGCATGATATCGTGCGCGACGGTGGCGATGGAATCCGTCGTCGGCGAATCGGACGATCATTGGTGCTTGACAGCGGGGAGGCGGCTGCGTAAATTAAGCGCTCTTCGATTTCGGGTCGAACTGATTCGATCGAAACCGGGGTATAGCGCAGTCTGGTAGCGCGCCTGCTTTGGGAGCAGGATGTCGGGGGTTCGAATCCCTCTACCCCGACCAAGGTCAGCCGCCAGGTCGCGAGCACGGACAGATGTCCTGCCCGCCGCTGCGCCGCCACGAGCGCCCGTAGCTCAGTCGGATAGAGCAACGGCCTTCTAAGCCGTGGGTCGCAGGTTCGAATCCTGCCGGGCGTGCCAATCGCAAGCCACGGCAACGAAAATCGGGCTTGGCGAAAAAAAGAGCTTGCATCTCTCCAAGGATTGGGTATAATGCACAGCTAATCGCATCGGCGATATCGACGAATGCGAAGTAGCTATGGTGGACGTAGCTCAGTTGGTAGAGCGCAGGATTGTGATTCCTGTGGTCGTGGGTTCGATCCCCATCGTCCACCCCAAATTAAAGAGTACGTAAGTTGACAAGGCAGCAAAAGTCCTTTAAGCTTAACGGCTCTAGAAAAACGGGCCGTTAGCTCAGCTGGTAGAGCAGTGGACTCTTAATCCATTGGTCCTAGGTTCGAATCCTAGACGGCCCACCAAATACGAAAAAGGCCCTCCGTTCGCGGAGGGCCTTTTTTATTGCTTGCGATTTCCAGTCGCCAGCCGCTTGGCCGACCTTGCTCGGAATGGTGCAGCGGACGGCGCCGGGCATGGGCCATGTCGAGGGCACGGATGACCAGCTCGGCGTTCATGCGTGCACGCATCGACCAGCCGAGAGCCCTCCAGTCGATGCTCGGTGCCGAGTTCGCCGCGCTCGAGGTCATCGGCAAGGTGCTGCTCGACCCGACCAAGACCGGCGCGGGTCGGTCCAGGTACTTCCGCGTGCAGATGGTCTGATGCGCCTCACCCGGCTCGACAGCGGCGCCACGCTCGAGCTCCCGGACGATCTCTACTGGGAGGACGAGCACGCCCGCACCGGCGTGCGCCAGAGCATCACCCCCAGCCTCGGCGGCGCGGCCCTGGTGCAGGTCGCCACCCTGCAGTATCGCGCCCTCACCCTCCGCCCCTGGGCCGAGGACGCCGCCTGGATCGACCGCGACCGGCTCGACACCCTCAGCGCCTGGGCCGCGCTCCCCGAGCTGGCGATGACCCTCGAACGCCACGGCCACAGCCATCAGGTCCGCTGGCGCTACGACGGCGACGGTCGCGCCATCCTCGCCGAACCCGTGCTCTATGCCGCGGATCAGACGCCGTATTGGCGGATGACCTTGATGCTGCTGGTGGTGTAGATCCACACGCCTCTCAGGTCAATCGCAAGGGAGGTGAATCATGCACGGGACAGCAATGACCTTGGCCGTCGTCGCCACGCTCTGGTGAGCGGCGGTGTGGGCGGGCGTCTACACGTGCACGGACCCCGACACCGGGGCGGTGACGTTTTCGCAGGTGCCATGTGCTGGCGAGTCCGAGCGCGTCAAGGTCTGGGCCGCTTCGGCCCGCGACACGTCTCGCCCGAGCATGGAGGCGCTTGCCGAGCACTGCGTCAAAGAGGCCCGTTTCAAGGATCCTGCGAGCGCCGAAATCGTCGAGATCGGTGATATGGGCTCAAAGATCATCACCTATGCCAATCGCGAGATCGTTGCGCAACGGCTGCCGATCAAGGTGAACGCGCGCAACGGCTACGGTGGATACGGCGGTGCGACCTGGTACGACTGCTACCTCAGTCGCGCAAGCAATCAGGTGTTCATGGTCGTCGCGCGGTAGCGGCCGCTGCGGCACGATCGTCTGATCGTGCCGCGCAACGGCCTTGCCGTTTGTACGAAAGGCCAGTGTCTGCAGGGTTTGCCGCTGCAAGGCGCGCAACGACCGGGAACACCGCTCGGCGATCCACTACCAGGCGTCTGCTGGACACCCAATGCCGTCTCGGCATCCACCCTCTTTGCTGCTCGGCGCGGGCGTGCCGCGACACGCTCGGGCGTCGATCCGGCGGCGCTGCGGCGACGGACGCGCCCGCCCCGCATGAAACCGTGCGCTATATATTGCCGAGTGGAGGCCTGGCCGATGACCGTGCTGTGCGCGTGGCCGGGCGGGTCTCTCGGGTGGCACAACCGATGATTTGCAAAGGAGCGCGGGCATGGGCGATACACTCGACGATAGCGAATGGCGGCGTTGCCGTGCGTGCCAGTGTCAGACGATGGTCGCGAGAGACGCGTCGACCTGGGTCTGTCGCAACTGTGGGGTGGAGAACGGCGGGCATCCGGGCCACCGCCCCCAGACGGCCCGTTCCGGGCAGAGCCCTCGTCGCGTGCGGCACAGCGCGGCACGCGTGCGGGCGAAGCGCGACGGGGGGCGTCGCGCCAGGGGCGGCGGGGGCGGTACGCTGTCCGTCGGCAAGGTGTTTGACATGGCCGTCCGAGGGGTGCTGATCCTTCTGGTCGGTCTGCTCGTCGTCACGCTGATCGGGCTGACGGCCGTGGAATCCGTCTCCTGGGCCGCGCTGCTCAACCTGGGCGCCATGGTGTTCGCGCTCGTCCTGTACTTCCTCCCCGCTCTGGTCGCGCAAGAGCGACGTCACACCAAGGCCGTGGCCATCTTCGTGCTCGATCTGTTCCTCGGCTGGACCTTCCTCGGTTGGGTCGGGGCGCTGGTCTGGGCCTTCACCGAGGACAATCGCGATCGGGCGACCGAAGCCGGGGTGAGCGATCCAGCCTCGACGGCGAGGGGCTGAACAATGGCACTGCTGATGCTGTGGGTCCTGTTCCCGGTCTTCAGCGGCGTGATCGCGAGTGCCCGCGGGCGGGACGTGTTGGGCTGGGGGTTGGTCGGGCTGCTGTTCGGGCCCTTCGGTCTGGTCGTCGGGTTGTTGCCGTCGCTCGCGCCCCGGCCCGCGCGGGGCGCGCTCGCGCCAAGGTCGATCGCCTGCAGCCAGTGCCGTGAGCCGATCGCCTTCGACGCCAGGCGCTGCAAGCACTGCGGCACGCGCTATCCCTACCTCCAGGAACCGGCCCGCTCACAGGTCGCGCTGATCGCCGATCGCTATGCGGCGTCGCGCGCGCCGGCGGCGATCGCCGAGGAGATGAACCGCAAGGGCATGCACCCCGCCGATCGGCGCGCGCGCTGGGCGCCGGCGGATATCGAGGCCATCATCGAGCACCACGTGCGCTGAGCCGCGACCCGGTGCGGCGTCAGCCGGCGGCCTGACTTCGGTCCGCGCGAGAGACCTACCCGGCGGTCGCCTGCAGCGCCTCGAGCAGCACCCGTCGCTCGGCGGCGTCGAGCAGCTGTTCGAGTGCGCCCAGGTCCTCGCGCGCACGCGCCTGCAGCCCGCTCGGGCTGCCCAACTCCGCAGTCAGCGCCTGCGCCAGCGCCGAGCCGCGCGCCGCCGCGCGCCCCAGCCAGGCGCTGCCCGCCGCCTCGTCGCGCGTGCCGCCCTCGCCGAGCACCAGATCGCGCCCCAGCCAACACATCGCATCGGCGTGTCCGGCGCGCGCGGCCTGCTGGAACCAGTCGCGCGCCTGGGGCGGGCGCGCGCGTTCGAGCAGCCACACGCCGAACTCGTACTGCGCGCCGGGGTCGCCCTGGTCGGCGGCGAGCGCCAGCGTCCGCTCCGGCTCGGTGAGCCTGGTGCCGGTCAGCGTCAGCAGCGCGCTCAACTCCACCCGGGTCTTGCCATCGTCACCGTCACGGATCGCCGTCAGCCGTCTCTCCTGGATGTAGCGCTGCAGCGTGCGTCGGCTCAGTCCGGTGACGGCGCTCGCGGTGTTCAGACAGATCGATGGCATCTCCAGTGTTCTCCCGGTTGCTCGACGCTGGCCCGTCCGTGGTCGTGGTCCTAAAGGTTGGGGTTGGCGCGACACCGCCCAACGCGTCGCCGACCATCGCGCCGGCGAGTGGTCACTGTTTGATTGGCAAGGTTGGGTTGTTTGCGTGTGGTGGTCGGCACTCCCTGCCCGAGCCATCGCTCGCTGCGACGCCTCCTCGTCCCCCCGACCGGATTGAACCGCAAAGCGTCAAGGCGCGCAAAGGCGCGAGGGCGAGGATGAGACCCCTTCGGCGATCAGTTGCCAGGGGGGAGAACCGCAACGCCGCGAAGGACGCGAAGAGACAAGGCGGAAAAGCCGCCAGCTGCCAGCTGCCAGCTGTCAGTCGCCGGTCGCCGGTCGCCGGTCGCCGGTCGCCGGTCGCCGGTCGCCGGTCGCCAGGGGATTGGACCGCAAGGTCGCGCAGCATGCCAAGAGGCGAGCGGAGCAGCCGTCGGCGGTCAGCCTCCCCGCAGCGGACGGTTGCGACCAGCTGTGGCGCGGGAGCCAGTCAACCGGTCTCCTCACGGGTGGCTGGCGACTGATCGCCGGGCACGCTGCGTTTTGCCCGGCCGACGCTTGGCGGTGTGCTTCGCGCCTTTGTGGTTCGACCCTGTCCCCCGTCACCGCCCACGCCCTCCGATCGGTCCCGCGCCACCGCCCCCGGCCCGCACCCACTGGTGGCTGATGGCTGGTGACGCGACTGTCACCCCCTTGGCATGTCAGTCTGTGGACTGTCACCCCTGCTGGCCGGACACGGGCCTGTGGATTGTCGCGGGGGTTCGGGTGACAGCCACTGCCGCGCTCATCCCCTGATCGCAAAAACAAAGGCTTGCACAGACCTCGCATGGTTGGCCCGGAACTTGATAACAGGGGCACCAGGACCGGCACCGCCATGTCGGCCCCGTCTCCCGACGAGACAGGCTCAGTTCATCCCAAAACCGGAGAACCACTCCATGAAGAAGCAACTACAAGCCGGCTTCACCCTGATCGAACTCATGATCGTGGTGGCCATCATCGGCATCCTGGCGGCGATCGCGCTGCCGGCGTATCAGGACTATATGGCCAAGGCCAAGATGTCCGAGGTCATTCTGGCGGCGAGTCAGTGTCGAACCACGGTTGCTGAGGTCTATCAGTCCGGTACTACCGCCAATGCACCAGCCGCAGGTGCCTGGGGGTGTGAATCGAGTTCTGGTACCCAATACGTTGCATCTGTGACGACTGGCGCGAATGGGGCGATTACCGTGACAGTTGCGAACGATAGTATCGACGCGGCGTTGAATGGTACTACGATCGTCTTGACTCCGACTACCGCTCCTGGTACTGCTGCAACAACCGCTGATATGCCGACTCAACTTTATGGGTTTGAGTGTGCAGGTGCAACTGGTAGTGGTACGGTTCCGGCAAAATACCTGCCTGGCTCTTGCCGTTCGACGCTCTGATCAGTTAGCGAGTAAATAAATGGGCAGCGGGCCTTAGTGGTTCGCTGTCTTTTTTTGTGAGGCGGAGATGAACCTGATTTTAATACCTGTTGTTTCAAGTCTTTTGCTATTTTTTCTTGCGGTGACACTGTTTTCTTCAGGTTTTGTTTTTTGGATTAGCATTTTACTTGCTTTTTTTTCTTTGTTGTTAAGTCTTTTTTTCTATGTGTCTGACAGATTTACAGGTGAGGGCGTCAATCAGGCTGTGTTTTTTCATCTGTATAAAGGTTTTGAGGGGGTAGATGTTTTTTCTTTTAAGTTCGAGTTGATCGTTTTTTTCTCGTTTGTTTTTTTGTCTGTTGTTTTTTTTGTTTTTATCGTTAATTTCAGGTGTCGGCGTCCTGTTTTTTTGATTTCCACTTTTACGCAGCTTGTGATTTCATTTTCAGTTGCCTGCTTCGCGGTTTTTTTGCATCCTTCCATCATAGAAGCAAAAATGATTTTAAGTCAGTGGTGGTCGCCGAGAGATTTGATTGTTTTAAACCATGAGATGTCTTCTTTTGAAGATTTTGATGTTGCTGTTAGTGGTCGTCGTGATTTGGTTTTTGTTTATGCAGAGAGCTTGGAGAGGACTTTTTTTGAAGATTCCTTGTTTCCTGGCCTCATAAGCAAGATTGAGCAGCTAGAGGCTGGAGGTTTGTCTTTTGCTGGGATTCGGCAGGCTCCAATGACTGACTGGACTATTGCTGGAATGGTTTCGAGTCAGTGCGGAATCCCTCTTGCTACATACAAGTCTAATCGAAACGACTTTTCTGATGGCCTCAGGTTCGTTCCTGGTGCGACCTGTGTTGGTGATGTTTTGCGGTTTAATGGCTACCGTAATGTTTATGTCGGAGGCGCTAGTCTAGATTTTGCGGGCAAGGGTCGCTTCTACAAAGAGCATGGATTTGATGAAGTCTACGGGATGGAAGAGTTGCAGGCTGTGGCCGAAAAGCCTTTGGCTACTTCTAAGTGGGGTGTTTATGATGATCATGTTTTCGAATTTTCGCTAGAAAAATTTAAGGAGCTTGCCGATGAGGGTGAACATTTTTCTCTGTTTGTCCTGACGCTAGATACTCACCCTCCGAGCGGGCATGTTACTCCTGGTTGTGATGATGTTGTCTATGGAGTTGGCGAGTATCCAATTCTTAACGCAGTAAAATGCGCGGACTCAATGATTTATGACTTTGTGCTTTCAATCGAAAAAGAGGCGAAATCCAGGGGGCGAGACGTTTTGGTGGTTGTCGCTTCAGATCATTTGATGATGAGGAGCGATGCGTCTGGCTTCTTTGAGGGTAAAGATGAGGAAAGAGCAAATCTTTTTATAGTGCGTGGGGAGAATGTTCCTAGTGGGGTTGTCGAGCGCGAATCAACAACATTGGATATTTATCCGACATTGCTAAGCATGCTCGGTTGGAATGTTGACTCTTTAGCCTTGGGGCGAAATCTTTTGTCTGAACAAGAAACGCTTGTTGAGAAGTACGGAAAACACAATTTTTTTGAGATGGTCAAGAAATGGAGAATGGGTTTGTGGAAGACTTGGTCTGCTGATTCTTGATGGGTAAATTTGAATGAAATTGTCAACTCCCACTTTTTAGGTCCGTCCATAAATAGACACTGCAGCATGTCCGCGGCGGTTGAGAAACTCGATTGGTGAAAGATCGCCGAGCGATTCGTGCGGTCGGCGCAGGTTGTATTCGTCGAGCCAGTCGTCTGCCTGTTGGCGAACCTCCTCGAGGGTGTTGAAGAGCCAGGCATCGAGGACCTCGCGGCGGAAGCTGCCGTTGAAGCGCTCGATGAAGCCGTTCTGGGTCGGTTTCCCGGGGCTGATGAAGTCGAGGGCGATGCCACGTTCGGTGGCCCAACGTTGGAAGGCGGTGCTGGTAAACTCCGGCCCGTTGTCGAGACACAGACGCTCGGGGCGCCCCCGGACGCTGATGACCTGTTCGAGTACGCGGATGACGCGCGCCGAGGTCAGCGAGACGTCGACCTCGATACGCAGCGCCTCGCGGTTGTAGTCGTCGATGAGGTTGAAGGTGCGATAACTCATGCCGCTGTTCAGCGCATCGCTCATGAAATCGGCCGACCATTGCAGGTTGGGACGGATCGGTTGCACCAGCGGTTGCGGCGGGCGGAGCGCCCGGAGCCGCTTGCGCCGACGCCGCAGATTGAGCTTGAGCGCGCAATACACCCGCCAGACCCGCTTGTGGTTCCAGGGATGTCCGGCGCGGCGCAGCCGCACATAGCGCTTGCGGAACCCGGCGGATGGATAGCGCTCGGCCAGCGTGCTCAGCGCCTTGATCAGCGGCCCGTCGTCACGCGGGCGGGCGTGATAGTCGAACACCGAGCGACTCAGCCCGAGCAGTCGACAGACGCGCCGCTTGCTCACACCCTCGGCTATGGACTCACCCACCAGGGCGCGCCGCGCCCTGGTGCTCAGCGCTTTTTTCGACGATCTCCTTCAGGATCTTGTGATCCAGGCTCAGGTCGGCGTACATGTGCTTGAGCCGGCGATTCTCCTCCTCCAGCGCGCGCAGCCGCTTCAGGTCCGAAGCCTCCATCCCCCCGTACTTCGAGCGCCATTGATAGAAGGTCGCCGCACTGACGCCCAGCTCCCGGCACACGTCCTTGACGGCCACTCCAGACTCAGCACGACGCAGTGCGTCAACGATCTGCTGCTCGCTGTACTTGCTCTTGCGCATGTGGGCTCTCCTCTGCTCGGCCACCATCATGCCGTCGGTCTCTACTTTTCGCTGGACCTATTTTTGGGGAAGGGGACAGGGGCGGTGGTGCGACGGTCCTTGTGCAGCAGCAGGACGAAACCGAGCACGATCACCAGGGTTGCGGGGAAGAAGCCATAGAGCCAGGGCTGTTGGTCGGGGCGGACGAGTTGCAGTGCGAGAGCGAAGACGATCGTCACCAGCGCGCGCACGAAGCCGTATTGCAGCAGCCGTTGCAGGATGGTCCCGGCCGTGTTGGCGGGTAATGGCAGGATGATCCCGCGCTTGAGCAGCGCGTGACCCAGCCCGAAGAACAGGAGCAGCGCGAACCCGGCCAGTACCAGCGGATGACGCAGCAGCGGGGCGAGTTGCGAGAAGTGTTCGATCAGCGCGGTCGGGTCGTCCATGAGGCTGGGGCTGTTCCAAGGGAACCGGCATCAAGGATCGCAGCTTACCCCCGCCGGAGTAAAGCACCGGGCACCGCGATCCGGTATCCGCGGAGCGGACGAGCGACCAGCTTCCAGCGGTCAGCCGCCAGCCGCCAGCCGCCAGTAAGGAGGGCCGACGCAGATGACCGGCGGTTGACGGGCAAGATCCCTCTGTTGCGGTTCGAATCAGCCACCAGCGATCAGCGATCAGCCTCCTGCCTCCAGTGATGAGTGCCGAGCCTGCCCTCCGGCTGACCGCTGATCGGTCATCACCCTTCGTGCCCTTTGGGTCTTTGCGGTTCTAGTCAGCCGCTAGCGATCAGCCTCCAGCCGCCAGTGCTGGTGGCTGATGGCTGGCCGCTGGAAGCCGATTGCATTCCCCCCTGGCGCCAGCGGTTAGAATGCCCCGCTCGGGTGTCGTTCGATGCCCATCGACGGTGGCGCACGGGACGGCGCGGTTGCTAACGAGGTAGAGGTATGAATGAGCTTTTCACCCGGCACGAGCTGGCCTGCATCCTGTTGCGGGTGCCGGAGACCGGGGATCTGTCGCTCGATCGCTTGATCGCGCAGTCGCGCGCGCTGGACCATCGCTCTCCGATGGAGATGGCGGTGGCGCTGGAGCAGTCGGTGCGGCGCGAGGGTGCGGTGCAGCAGGCGCGGCGCAAGGCGGCGATCGACGACGAGCTGGCCCATCTGCTGCGCGAGCAGCAGCGGGCGCGGGCCGAGGTCGGCGGGGCGGACTAGCGCCGCGCTCAGTAGGGCGGGGCCTTGATCTGGCCGGCGGCGTAGGCGATGCGGTCGAAGTAGGCGGCGCGCTCGTCGGCGTCGGCGTAGTTGTAGAGCTGCTGGGCGTAGTCCGAGAGCAGGTCGATGCTCGGCTGCACCGCCTCGAGGATCTCGTCGGTGGCCGCCTGGTAGACGACCAGCGGCACGGTCTCGCCCTTGAGCTTGCGCGCGGCGGCGTCGAGGGTCAGCGCCTTGAGCGCCGAGGCCTTGAACTTGGCCCCGCGCAGGGTGCTCGGCGAGCCGCTGAAGTCGATCGTCTCGGTGACGATCCAGCGCTCCTTGCGCAGCGCGAAGTCGACATAGAGGTTGCCGTGGCCCTCGATCGGGTACTTGGGCACCACCATGCCGCGGTCGATGTCGTCCTCCTGCTTGGCGAGCAGCTGCAGCACCTCGAACTGCTGGCGGATGACGGTCTCGAGCCGGGTGACGGGCTCGACGCGCTTGTGCTTGAGCGGCGGCTTGACCAGGTCGGAGAGGATCGACTGCACCTGCTGCTCGTAGTCCTGGCCCTGTTCGAGATGGAACTCGCCGAGCGCCGAGAGACGGATGCTGCCGAGGTTGGCGAGCACCTGGTGCTGCTGCTCGGGGCGCTCGATGCCCTCGATCAGGGCAGAGAAGTAGGGCGGGTAGTCGCGCAGCATCTGCTCGTCGAACCTGGGGTCGAGCGCGCGCACCTTGTGCAGCGAGGGCAGCAGGCGCACGTCGAGTCCCGCGGGGCGGAACACCACCACGCCGATGTTGACGGTCTCGCCGCGGCGGGTGTCGGGGACGACGCGGATGACGGCGTACTTGAGACGTTCAGAAGGCATGATCGATCACCGTGGCGACCTGCTCGAGCCGGGCGATGCGCTGGTTGCGCCACCAGTCGTCGAGCTTGACCGCGATGCCGTGCGGCAGCCAGTGCGGCGGCAGGTCGCGACAGCAGCGTTCGAGGGTATCGTTGGGGAGTGAGTAGAGCCGGCCGGTGACGCGCAGCGCGGCGTCGCGATCGAAGCCGTGCAGGCGCATCAGCGCGTGCGCCACCACCAGGGTGTTGCAGGTCGGCGAGAGCATCGGTACCGGCCAGCCGGCCATCAGCAGGGCGCGGCTGAAGTCGGTGGCGACCACCGCGGCGACGCTGTGGTTGGGGTCGCGCCGCACCAGGAAGTTGCCGAGATGACGGTTCTGGTTGCCGACGAAGAGGTCGAAGGCGAGGATCGCCGAAAGCACCTGGCTCGACACCCCGCCCTTGGTCATCAGCAACACCCGCGCCTCCTGGGTGGCGAGGGTGCCGCCCTCCCAGGGCGAGGCGAAGGCCATGGTGCCGTCGGGCAGTTGCGCGATCTCGCCGCCGAGCACCGGCAGGTCGCAGGCCAGCGCCAGGCGGGTGCAGATCAGCTCGGTGGCGGGGAGCAGCGCGGCGTCGCTGCTGCGCTTGATGGCGTAGGTCAGGCCGTCGATGCCGACGCCGATCGCGCGCAGGTCGTTCTCGCCCAGATCGACGGGGTCGAGACGCACGATTTCCAAGGGCCACAGGCGTCCCTGCATGAGGGGGCTCACTCCTTGCGGGCCAGGGGGTCCGCAATCTGGTTCAGTAGTTCGAGATCGGCCGCGCCCGACCGCCCGCCGTCGAGCACCGTCGCACTGCGCACGGACGCGGCGCGCGCCCGGTGGTGCCTGGGCGGCGCGTCGGCGGTGGACGACGACGGGGAGGGCGGCGTGGTCGCTGCGGGGCCTGCCGGCTCTTCGCCGCTCGGCAGTGATGCGCCACCTAAGGGCTAGCGCCCGGGCGGTGTCGGCACGGGCCGCGAGGTCATCTGCCGCGATGTGCCGCCGCGTGCGACCGGCTCGCGCCGGGTCGGCGACTGCGCGCAGCGCCGCTGGCCAAGCCGGTTGCGCCAACGCATCCGTACAAGCCTACAACCGAAGTTGTCGGACGGCAAACACCGCCGCGCCGGGGCGCCGCCGCCGGGTGTCCGCGGTCGGTCTCGACGTCGCGCTCAGTCGAGCGCCTGGGCGGCCTTGAGATGGCTCTCGCAGCCCTCGCGCTTGAGCGCGTCGGTGCCGGCCTTGTCGACACAGCGTTGATACTCATCGATCAGTCGCAGGCGTTCCTTGGCGACGGTCTCCTGCGCCTTGTAGGCGCGTTTCTGGGCCCGCGCGGCGCCACCACAGGCGGTGGTCGAGAGCGCGAACAGGGCGACGAGCAGCAGGGTCAGCAGGCGCATGGTCTCGGTGGTCTGGGCAGGTTGAATTTTGGGTCGCGTCAGTCTAGCAAAACCGCCCCGATCTTGTGGGTTGCATGGGGCGAGTGGTTAGCGCTCTCGGCGCTGCCGAGACGGGCTGAGCGCGTTCGTCCGAGCCCGGCGCATGCTGTCACGAGGCTAAGCGATTGTTTTCATAAGGGCGCGATGTGCGATCGCGTCAGGCGCGAAAATAAGGTTATTGCGTTGCTGCGGTGGCGGGCTAACCTTGTCCCCAGTGAGTGTGCGACTTCCCCGGTGCCGGTCTGGCTCGGTCGGTTGCACCCGGCGCCTTGCCCGGCGCCCCCATGCCACCTCGCGCGGAGGATGTTCCATGGTTTCGATGCCGCGCGGCGCCGTGCCGCTCCGGTCTGCCCGTCGCTCGGGGGCGGTGTTGTCGTTGTGTTCGCTGCTGATCCTTGGCTGTGTCCCCGGCGGTGATGCGCCGCCCGCCGCCGAGCCGCCCTCGGTCGGGGTGATCGCCGTCACCGAGGAGCGGGTCAATCCCTATTTCGAGTTCGTCGGCAAGACCCGCGCGGCCGATACCGTGGCGCTGCGCGCGCGGGTGACCGGCTTCCTGCTCGAGCGCGCCTTCCAGGAGGGCGGCCAGGTCGAGACCGATGATCTGCTCTTTCGCATCGAGCCCGAGCAGTATCAGGCAAGCCTCGCCCAGGCCGAGGCGCAACTGAGTGCCGCCGAGGCCTCGCTCAACCGCGCCCAGGTCGATCTCGCGCGCTATCAGGAGCTGGCCAAGGCCAAGAACGTCAGCCAGCAGAAGGTCGACGAGGCCCAGGCCGAGGTGTTGGTGCAGGAGGCGGCGGTCGAGACCGCCCAGGCCGACATCCAGAAGGCCCAGCTCAACGTCGACTACACCGAGATCCGCGCGCCGATCGCCGGGCGCATCGACCTGGCCGCCTTCGATGTCGGCAACCTGGTCGAACCCGCCTCCGGGGTGCTGGCCACCATCAACCGCATGGACCCGATCAAGGTCGCCTTCTCGATCGCCGAGACCTGGTACCTGGAGCTGGCGCAGGCCGGGGCGCGGGCACGTCAGGGACAGGACCCGGATGAGCTGGCCGCCCCCGGCAAGCAGCATTTCGTGCCGCAGATCCGCCTGCCCGACGGCTCGCTCTATCCCCACGACGGCTGGTTCGACTTCTTCGACAACAAGGTCGACGAGACCACCGGCACGGTGCTGATCCGCGCCCAGTTCCCCAACCCCGACCAGCTGCTGCTGCCCGGGCAGTTCGTCACCGTGGTGATCGAACGGCGCGAGGCGGTCTCGGCGGTGGTGGTGCCGCAGGCGGCGCTGCTCACCGACCAGGGCGGCAGTTATGTGCTGGTGGTCGGCGACGACGACAAGGTCGAGCGCCGCCGGGTCAAGACCGGGCAGCGCTTCGGTACCCGTCAGGTGATCGAGGAGGGGCTCGAGTCCGGCGAGCGCATCGTGCTCTACGGCATCCAGAAGGTGCGCCCGGGTATCCAGGTGCGCCCGGAGACCACCACGCCGCCCGGCGACCCGCTCGCCGCGACCGGGCCGGGTTCGAGCGGCGAGAACGGTGGCGGCGATGGCGACGACGCCGCGCGCGACTGAGCCCATGGGCGAACCGACCGGAGCATTGCGATGACGCTGTCCAAGTTCTTCATCAACCGGCCGAAGTTCGCCTTCGTCATCTCCATCGTGATCTCACTGGCCGGGGTGCTGGCGCTGCTCGGGCTGCCGGTGGCGCAGTTCCCCGAGATCACCCCGCCGACGGTGAGCGTCAGCACCCAGTACGCCGGGGCCAGCGCCGAGGTCGTCGAGGAGACGGTTGCCGCCCCCATCGAGCAGGAGGTCAACGGCATCGAGGGCATGATCTACATGTCCTCGAAGTCCGACAACGACGGGCGCTACAGCCTCACCGTCACCTTCGAGATCGGCACCGACGCCGACATGGCCCAGGTCAAGGTGCAGAACCGCGTCGCCCAGGCCGAGCCCAAGCTGCCCGAGGAGGTGCGCCGCCAGGGGGTGAAGACCGAGAAGCAGTCGACCAACATGCTGCTGATCGTCAACCTCTACTCGCCCGACGAGAGCCTCGACGCGCTCTATCTCAACAACTACGCCACCATCAACATCAAGGATGCGCTCGGGCGCGTCAACGGGGTCGGCAAGGCCGAGATCCTCGGGGTGATGGATTACGGCATGCGCTTCTGGCTCAAGCCCGATCGCATGACCGCGCTGGGGGTGAGCGTCGCCGATCTCCAGAACGCGGTGGCGACGCAGAACGTGCAGGTGCCGGCCGGTCAGATCGGCGCGCCGCCGGCGCCGGTCGATCAGCAGTTCCAGTACACGGTGACCACCAAGGGGCGGCTGACCGAGCCCGAGGAGTTCGCCGACATCATCATCCGCATGAACCCCGACGGCTCGGCGATCCGCGTCGGCGACGTCGCCCGGGTCGAACTCGGCGCCCAGGCCTATTCGGCCTCGGGGCGGCTCGACGGGCGCCCCTCGGTGGTGCTCGCCGTCTACCAGACCCCGGACGCCAACGCCCTGGCCACCGCCGCGGCGGTGCGCGCGCAGCTTGCCGAACTCGCCGAGCGCTTCCCCGAGGGCATGGAGCAGGCCATCCTCTACGACACCACCAACTTCATCTCGGCTTCGATCGACGAGGTCAAGGTGACGCTCTATCAGGCCGTCGGCCTGGTGGTGCTGGTGGTGTTCCTGTTCCTCGGCGACTGGCGCACCACGCTGATCCCCGGCATCGCCATCCCGGTGTCGCTGATCGGCACCTTCGCGGTGCTCGCGGTGCTCGGCTTCACCCTCAACACCATCGTGCTGTTCGCGCTGATCCTGGCCATCGGCATCGTCGTCGATGATGCCATCATCGTGGTCGAGAACGTGCAGCGGCTGATGGCCGAGGAGGGGCTCGACCAGAAGGCGGCGACGGCCAAGGCGATGGATCAGGTCGGCGGCGCGGTGATCGCCACCACCCTGGTGCTGCTCGCGGTGTTCGTGCCGGTCGGCTTCATGCCCGGGATCACCGGCCAGCTCTACCAGCAGTTCGCGGTGACCATCGCGGTGGCGGTATCGATCTCCTCGATCAACGCCCTGACCCTGAGCCCGGCGCTGTGCTCGGTGCTGCTGCGCCCGGGGCGCAAGCCGCTGCGCTGGCTCAACTGGTTCGAGCGGCTGTTCGGCCGGCTCACCGCGGGCTATACCGCCGCGGTGAAGATGACGGTGCGCCGCGCCGCGCTGATCTCGTTGCTCTATGTCGGGCTGATCGCCGCCACCGGCTGGCTGTTCACCCACCTGCCCAGCGGCTTCCTGCCCGAAGAGGATCAGGGCTACTTCTTCATCGAGGTGCAGCTCCCCGACGCCGCCTCGCTCACCCGTACCGAGACCGTGCTCGGGCGTGTCGAGCAGCAACTGCTGGAGATCCCCGGGGTGACCAATGTCATCTCGGTGTCCGGCTACTCGATGCTCAACGGCGCCTTCGGTTCCAACAGCGCGCTGGTGATCCCGGTGCTCGCGCCCTGGGCCGAGCGCCAGGAGCCCGGGCTGCGCCTGCCGGCGATCGTCGCCGCCGCCCAGGGCGTGGCCGCGCGCACCATCGATGCCAACGTCATCCCCTTCGTGCCGCCAGCGATCCCCGGCCTTGGCAACTCCGGCGGCTTCTCCTTCGTGCTCCAGGACTACAGCGGCGGCGACCTGCAGACGTTCGCCGCGGCGATGCGCGGCTTCATCGTCGAAGCCAACAGCCAGCCCGAGATCGGCAGCGCCTTCAGTACCTTCCGCGCCGACGTGCCGATGCTCTTCCTCCAGGTCAATCGCGACAAGGTCGAGACCCTGCAGGTGCCGCTCAACGAGCTGTTCGCCACCCTCCAGGCCCAGCTCGGCTCGGTCTACATCAACGACTTCAACAAGTTCGGCCGCACCTGGCGGGTGATGGCCCAGGCCGAAGGGGAGTTCCGCGACACCCCGAGCGACATCCTCCGTCTGTTCGTGCGCAGCAGCGACGGCGAGATGGTGCCGGTGGCCACCCTGGCCGAGGTCGAGACCATCACCGGGCCGCAGATCATGGCCCGCTACAACCTCTTCCGCTCGGCCGATATCTCCGGCGCGGCCGCCCCCGGCTACAGCTCGGGGCAGGCGATCGCGGCGATGGAGCGCACCGCCGACGAGACCCTGCCGAGCGGTTTCGGCTACGAGTGGACGAGCATGTCCTACCAGGAGATCGAGGCCGCCGGGCAGGCGCCGCTGATCTTCGGTCTGGCGCTGCTGTTCGTCTATCTCTTCCTCGTCGCCCAGTACGAGAGCTGGTCGATCCCGCTGGCGGTGCTGCTGGCGGTACCGGTGGCGGTGTTCGGCGCCCTCGCCACGGTCGGCGCCGCCGGGCTCGACGTCAACCTCTACACCCAGATCGGGCTGGTGATGCTGATCGGGCTGGCGGCGAAGAACGCCATCCTCATCGTCGAGTTCGCCAAGGAGCAGCGCGAGGTCGAGGGGCTGTCGATCTACGATGCCGCGGTCAAGGCCGCGCGGCTGCGCTTTCGCGCGGTGATGATGACCGCGCTCTCCTTCCTCCTCGGCATCCTCCCGCTGGTGTTCGCCTCGGGGGCCGGGGCGGGCTCGCGGGTGGCGCTGGGCACGGCGGTGTTCGGCGGCATGCTCGCCGCCACCGTGGTCGGTATCCTGCTGATCCCGGTGACCTATTTCGTCATGCAGTCCCTGCGCGAGTGGCTCAAGGGCGCCGGTTGGCGCCGCCGCGCCGATGCCACCCGATAGCCCCACGGCGATGCGCGCGCTGATCGCGCGCATCCGCCGCGAGCTGCCGCTCGACGACCCCGCAGCCCGGGTCTGTCACGGCGCCTGCGCCGGTGGCTGCGCGCCCAAGCTGCTGGAGTTCATCGAGCAACAGCTCGACGACTGGGAGTGGCGCCTGGCCGCCGGTGCCCGCCCGGGGCTTGCCGAGCTCTCGGCGCTCGCGCGCAGCGCCCGCCGGGTGCACGCGGTGCTGGTGCGCGAGGGACTGCTGGCGGCGCCCGCCGAGCCCATCCACGACTGATGCCGGGCGCCGCGCGCGGCGCCAGGAGCGAAAAGCCTCATGTCCGACCCCGCCGACCCGCTGCTGGCGCTGGTGCGCGCCTTCGCCCGCGATTCGCGCCTGGCCATCGCCCCCGAGACCATCGGGCCCGACACCCGGCTCGAGACCGACCTCGGGCTCGACAGCCTCAGCCGCGCCGAGCTCAACGCCCGCATCGAGCAGGGACTCGGGATCGAGCTGCCCGAGCGCGCGCTGCTCGCCGCCACCGTCGCCGAACTGCAGGCGCTGGCGCGTGCGCGCGGCGCGGTGGGGCCGGGGCCGACCCTGCGCCTGGTGACCGACCCCGACGCCCACGCCGGCACCCCGGCGGAGGCCGAAACCCTGCTCGAGGTGCTCGACTGGCACTGCGCGCGTCAGGGCGAGCGGGTGCACATCCACTGGTACGACGCCGAGGACCGCGTCCACCCGATCCGCTATCGCGAGCTTGCCGAGGGCGCGGCACGGGTGGCCAACCGGCTGCGCGGCGCCGGGGTGCGTCCTGGTGAGACGGTGGCGCTGATGCTGCCGAGCGGGCCGGATTACTTCTTCAGCTTCTTCGGCGTGCTGCGCGCCGGTGCCGTGCCGGTGCCGATCTACCCGCCGGCGCGTCCCCAGCTCATCGAGGATCATCTGCGCCGGCATGCCCGCATCCTCGCCAACGCCGGCTGCGTAGCGATGCTCACCGAGGGCGCGGCGGCGCGGGTCGCGGCGGTGCTGCGGCTGCAGCTGCCGGCGCTCGGCGCGGTGCTCACCCTCGACGGACTCGATCGCGAGCCGAGTGTGATCGAGGCGCCGGCGGCGACGGCCGACGACCTCGCCTTCCTGCAATACACCTCGGGCAGCACCGGCGCGCCCAAGGGGGTGATGCTCAGCCACGCCGAGCTGCTCGCCAACATCCGCGCCATGGGTGAGGCGGTGGCGATCACCCCCGAGGACCGCTTCGTCAGCTGGCTGCCGCTCTATCACGACATGGGGCTGATCGGCGCCTGGCTCGGCAGCCTCTATTTCGCCATCCCCCTGGTCTCGCTCTCGCCGCTGGCCTTCCTCGCCCGCCCCCGGCGCTGGCTGCAGGCGATCGCCGATCATCGCGCCACCCTCTCGGCGGCGCCCAACTTCGCCTACGAGCTCTGTCTCAGTCGCATCGGCGAGCAGCAGCTCGCCGGGCTCGACCTCGGCAGCTGGCGCCGCGCCTTCAACGGCGCCGAGCCGGTGAGCGCCGAGACCCTGGAGCGCTTCGCCGCGCGCTTCGCCCGCTGCGGGCTGCGCGCCGAGACGCTCGCCCCGGTCTACGGCCTGGCCGAGGCGGCGGTGGGGCTGTGCTTCCCGCCGCCGACCCGGGGGCCGAGGATCGACTGCATCGACCGCGAGCGCCTCGCCGAGAGCTGCTATGCGCTGCGTGTCGACTGTGACGACCCCGGCGCGCAGCGCGTGGTCGGCTGCGGCCGACCGCTGCCGGGCTATCGGCTGCGAGTGGTCGACGCCCGGCGCGCGCCGCTGCCCGAGCGTCACGAGGGGCTGGTGCAGTTCCAGGGGCCCTCGGCGACCCGGGGCTATTACCGCAACCCCGAGGCGAGCGCCGCGCTGATCCATGACGGCTGGCACGAGACCGGCGATCGCGGCTATCTCGCCGACGGCGAGATCCATCTCACCGGCCGGGTCAAGGATCTGATCATCCGCGGCGGGCGCAACCTCTACCCCTACGAGCTGGAGCAGGCCATCGGCGCCCTGCGCGGGGTGCGCCAGGGCTGCGTGGTGGCCTTCGCCGCGCGCGATTCGGGGCAGGGCAGCGAGCGCCTGGTGGTGGTCGCCGAGACCAAGGAGCGTGACCCCGGGCGGCGCGCGCTGCTGCGCCAGCGCATCCTCGCGCGCGCCGGCGAGGTGCTCGGCGCGCCGCCGGACGAGATCGTGCTCGCGCCGCCGCGCGCGGTGCTCAAGACCTCCAGCGGCAAGCTGCGGCGCGGCGACACCCGCGCGCGCTATCTCGCCGGGCGCATCCAGACGACGCCGGCCTCGCCCTGGTGGCAGCTCGCGCGGGTCACCCTCGCCGGGCTGCGGGTGCGCATGCTGGCCGACCTCGGCACGCTGCCGCAGCGGCTCTACGCCGTCCATGTCTGGCTGATGCTGGCGTTGATCGCGCCGCCGTGCTGGCTGGCGGTGGCGCTGCTGCCGGGGCGGGGGCTGCGCTGGGCGGTGGCGCGGCGTGCCGCCGGGTTGCTGCGCCGGCTCGTCGGCGTGCGCCTGGAGGTCGCGGGGCGCGAGCGGCTGCCCCCGCCGGGCGCGCCCTGGGTGCTGGTGGCCAACCACCAGAGCTATGTCGATGCCCTGGTGCTGGCCGAGGCGATCGGCCGGCCGCTGTGCTTCGTCGCCAAACGCGAGCTGGGACGCAACCGGCTCGCCGCCTACTTCCTGCAGCGGCTCGACTGCGTGCTGGTCGATCGCTTCGATGTCCGCGCCGGCGGCGCGGCGCTCGCTGCGCTGCACGCGCGGCTCGCCGCCGGGTGTCCGCTGGCGCTCTTTCCCGAGGCGACCTTCCGCGTCCGCCCCGGGCTGTTGCCCTTCCGCATGGGTGCCTTCGCGCTGGCCGCCGAGACGGCGGCGCCGCTGGTGCCGGTGGCGCTCGACGGCACCCGCGAGCTGCTCGCCGGCGCCCGCCTTTTCTCACCGCGACGCGGGCGGGTGAGGGTGTATATTGGGCCGCCGCTGGTCCCCGAGGGCGCCGGTTGGGGCGCCGCGGTGGCGTTGCGCGAGCAGGCGCGACAGTGGATCGAGACGCGGGTGGCGGGCGGTTGAACGACTTCGAGCGTGGAGGGGTGATGCAGAGAGATACCGACCGACGGATGCTCGAGCAGATCGAACAGCAGGCCGATCTCGCGACTGCGCGGGTACTGGAGATCGGTTGCGGCAGTGGCCGGGTCAGCGCGCGCCTGGCCGCGCGTGCCGGTACGCTGGTGGCGCTCGATCCGGTACAGTCGGCGCTGCATGCGGCGCGCGCGCGCCTGCCCGCTCAGGCGCTGGTGGCGGCGAGCGGCGAGCGCCTGCCGTTCGCCCCGGCGAGCTTCGATCTGGTGGTCTTCACCCTGTCGCTGCACCATCATCGCGATCCCGCGCGGGCGCTCGCCGAGGCGTCGCGGGTGCTGGCCCCGGGCGGGCGGGTGCTGGTGATCGAGCCCGACGAGAGCGGGCGGCTCGAACGGGTGTTCGCCCAACTCGTCGACGAGGGTGCCGAGGTCGCCGCGGCGCAGCGCGCGGTGGCGCGCTGTCCGTTGCGCCTCGCCTACGACGCCGGGTTCAGTGGCTGCTGGCGCTTCGAGGATCGCAGCGAGCTGATCGGCTCGGTGTTCGATCATTATGCGCTGCCCGAGGACCCGACGGCGGTGGCGCGCATCGATGCGCTGCTCGGCCCCGATGGCGCCGCGCGCCCGATCCTGCTCGAAGACCGCATGCGGCTGCAGACGCTGCTGCCGGGCTGAGCGCGCGCTCGCACGGGCATGCTCTCCGGGGTCCTCGACCGGACCCCGATCCATTGAACCGATTGCTCGACCGGGCCGCCGCACGGCGAGGCCGGCGCGGCACTGTGATTCTTGAGTCTACGTATGGGTTATGTGTATCTCGGGCTGGCGATCATCGCCGAGGTGATCGCGACCTCGGCGCTGAAGTTCTCCGACGGCTTCACCCGGCTGGTGCCGAGTCTGGTGGTGGTGATCGGCTATGCCGCCGCCTTCTACTGTCTGGCGCTGGTGCTGCGTACCATCCCCATCGGTGTCGCCTATGCGATCTGGGCGGGGATGGGGATCGTGCTGATCGCGGTGATCGGCGCCCTGGTGTTCGGTCAGGTCCCGGACTGGCCGGCGATCCTCGGCATGGGGCTGATCCTCGCCGGGGTACTGGTGATCAACCTGTTCTCGCGCACCGCCGGACACTGAGACGGGCTAGGACGGTGGGGCCGGGGTCTCGCGCAGTGCTGCGACGGTGGCACCGAAGTGCTCGGTGGTGTAGCGCTCCAGACGCAGCTCGGGCGGCCAGTCATCGGCGCCGAGCCCGGCCTTGAGACGCAGCGCGGCGAGGAAGGCGGCGGGCTCGGGCAGTTGCGCCCAGACCGCGGGCAGGAAGGTCGCGCGGCGCCGTCCCGCGCGCAGCACCACGCCGTCGACACCGGGGCGCAGCGCGGCGCGGCACCCGGCCTCGTCGGTGCAGTCGATCGCGACCGGCGGGGAGAGCACCGAGATCTCCAGGTGCAGCCCGTCCAGCTCGGCGCCGTCCAGCGGCGCGAAGCGCGGGTCGGCGAAGGCGGCGGCGTGGGCGTTGGCGGCGACATCACGCACCAGCGCCCGCCGCGGTTCGAGGCTGCCGACACAGCCGCGCAGCGCACCGGCGTGCTCGAGGGTGACGAAGCAGGCGCCCTCGGCGCGCAGCGGCGGCGGGTAGCGCGCGGGGTCGGGGTCGAGCCGCGCGCCGCCCGCGAGCCCGTGGTCGATGGCCTGCAGCGCCACGCGCAGCAGCAGGGTGCGGGCCGCGGCGTCGAGCGCGCGTTCAGTGGAAGGCATAGGCGCCATAGCCGACGACCTGTTGCGGGGTCCCCGAGACCGCGCCCGAGTCGCCGAGCGCCAGGGTGTGCGCGGCCAGCCCGTGGCGTCGGGCGAGCGCCAGCAGGCCGCGCAGCGGATAGCAGCCGCAGGCGTGATCCGGGGTGATGGCCGCGGCGTCGAGCCGCTCGATCGCCGTCGAGGTGGCGCGATCGAGTGCCTGGGCCTCGGCGCGCAGCTGGTAGTGGCTGAGATCGGAGCTGACCACGATCAGCGTCTCCGCGCCGCCCCACAGCGCCTCGAGCAGGGCGACGAGTTCGGCCGTCGGGGTCTCGCCGACGACCAGCGGGACCAGCGAGAAGTCATCGAGCGCGCGCTGCAGGAAGGGCAGCTGGACCTCCAGGCTGTGCTCCTCGGCATGCGCGGCCTCGAGGGTGTGCACCCAGTCGAAGGCCAGCGCCTGGGCGATGGCGACCTGATCGAGCACGACCTCGCCGAGCGGGGTGGCGAAGGCCGTCGCCGCGCTGGTGGCGATGCCGCGCACCGCCACCCGGTGCGCCGGGCCGAGCAGCACCACCCGGCGGATGCGCGCGCGCGCCTCGCCGAGCGCCGCATAGGCGTGTCCGGCGATCGCGCCGCTGTAGCGATAGCCGGCGTGGGGGACGACGATCGCCTTGGGCGTCGGGCCGGTGGCGGCGACGGCGAGATAGCCGTCGATCTCGGCGCCGAGCGCCTCGGGGCTGGCCGGGTAGAAGCGCCCGGCAACGGCGGGTGGTCGAGTCTGTGGCATGTCGGTTTCTCCCGATCGGGACCCATCGACGCTGCTGGTCGGGCTTGGTTATGCTAGCGACTCCGGGCGCCGTCGCCCGGGACCATGCCCGTTGACTGATGCGCTGGCGCGGGAGTCCGTTACCGTGCGAATCGATCGTGATGCGCGACCGCATCCCCTGTTCCATTATCGTCGTTGTCGGCGAGAGGGCAACGCCCGCGCCGTCGCGCCCTCCCGGATGCGCGGGTGAGCGTGGTGGCGCCGTTTGCCCGTCGCTGGCCTCGTCGTCTCTGGCGCGCGCCCTTGCTGGTGCTGATGCTGGCGGTGGGCGCGGCGCAGGCGCGTGGTCTCGACACGCTCCAGGCACGCGCCGATTTCCTCGCCGCCGAGCGCGCGCTCGAGCAGGGCGATGGCGAGACCTTCGCCCGGCTCGAACGGGCGTTGCGCGACTATCCGCTCCATCCCTATCTGCGCTTCGCCGAGCTCACCGCCGACCTCGACAACACGCCGGACGCGGCCATCGAGCGTTTCCTCGCCGTCGAGCCCGAGAGCCAGCTCGCCTGGCGGTTGCGCCGCGCCTATCTCGAACGCCTCGCCGCAGCCGGGCGCTGGGCCGATTACCGCAGGCTCTATCGGCCCGAGGAGGATGTCGAGCGGCGCTGTCTCTATCTGCGCGCGCTGATCGAGACCGGCGCGAGCGCGCGCGCACTCGCCGAGGTCGAGCCGCTGTGGCGCAGCGGGCGTTCTCAGCCGGATGCCTGCGACCCGGTGTTCGACGCCTGGCGCGACGCCGGGGGACTGACCCCGGAGCGGGTGTGGGCGCGCATCCGGCTTGCGCTCGAGGCCGGCCAGGACGGACTCGCGCGTCATCTCGGCGCCGATCTGCCGGCGCGCGAGCGCCCCTGGCTCGAACGCTGGCTGGCGCTGCGCGCCGCCCCCGAGCGGCTGCCTGACACCGGCGCCGCGCTGCCCCCGCAGCCGCTGCGCGCGGTGATCCTCGCCGATGTGCTGACACGGCTTGCCGCGCGCGATGCCGAGCGCGCGCGTACTGCCTTCGCGCGGTGGCGCGCGGCGCTCGACCTCGACGCCGAGGCCGCCGACCGGGTCCGCGCCGCGCTCGGCGAGGCGCTGGTGGAGCGCGGCGATGCCGCCGGCGGGTTCGCCCTGTGGGACGGGCTGCGCGCCCTGCCCGAGACGCTCGATGCGCAGGCGCGACGGCTGCGCGCGGCGCTCGCGCGGGGCGAGTGGGACTGGGTGGCGCGCTGGGTCGAGCGCATGCCCGAGGGCGAGGTCAAGACCGATCGTTGGCTCTACTGGCAGGCCCGCGCCGAGGCCGAGCTGGGGCACCCGGAGGCGGCGCGGGCGCTGTTCGCGCGCGCCGCCCGCGCGCGCAGCCTGTGGGGTTTCATGGCCGCCGACCGACTCGACCTGCCCTATCGCATGCACCACCGGGTGACCCCGGCCGAGCCCGCGCGCATCGCCCGCCTCACCGCGCTGGCGCCGGTGCGGCGGATGCGCGAACTCGACGCCCTCGGGCGCGACACCGAGATGCGCCGCGAGTGGCGCGCGCTGACCCGCGACCTCGACCGCGCCGACCTGCTCGCCGCGGCCTATGTCGCCGATGTCTTCGGCTGGCACGATCAGGCGATCCGCACCCTGGCGCGCACCGATTACTGGGACGATCTGGCGCTGCGCTTCCCGCTCGCCCATCGCGCCGAGGTCGAGGCCGCCGCGCGCGCCCAGGGGCTCGCCCCGGCGTGGGTGTTCGCGGTGATCCGCCAGGAGAGCGTGTTCGCGCGCACGCTCGCCTCGCACGCCGGCGCCGTCGGGCTGATGCAGCTGTTGCCGAGCACCGCGCGCGACATGGCCGAGGCGCTCGGCACGCCGCTCGAGTCGCGCTGGGCGCTGCTCGACCCGGGGCGCAACATCGGTCTCGGCAGCGCCTATCTGGCGCGGATGCAGGGGCGTTTCGAGCATGTCGCCCTGGCCACCGCCGCTTACAACGCCGGCCCCGCGCGGGTCGCGCGGTGGCGCCCGACGCGCGCGCTCGCCACCGACCGCTGGATCGCCACCATCCCCTTCGTCGAGACCCGCGGCTATGTCGAGCGGGTGCTCACCTACCGCGCCATCTACGCCGCCCGACTCGACAGCGCCCACCCCCGGGTCCGCGACTGGCTGGCGCCCCGGGTCGCGCCAGCGGAGGAATGAGGCGGGGCGTCAGCGACCAGCGACCAGCCGTCAGCCGTCAGCCGTCAGCCGTCAGCTACCAGCTTCCAGCGGGCGCTCTTCCCCCACCGTCGCCGCAAGACATCGGCCTCTGCCGTCGTCAGTGCGCCAACCCTCCCCACTGGCGGCTGGCGGCTGGTGGCTGGCGGCTGGTCGCTGGAGAGCCCGCCGCGCCGGTCCCGTCTGCTACACTAGCGCGCCTTCCGTGGTCACCGTTGTCGTTCCCTGTCCATGTCCATGCTGTCCCTCCGTCGTTCCTCGTGGGTCTGCGCGCTGTGCGCGTCGTTGGCCGTCGCGCCGCTGGCGCTGGCCTCGGGGGGGATCTCGCGCGAGGCGATGGCCGATGCCATGGCGCAGATGATGGAGGCGATGGGGTTGTTCGCGCCGCAGCGCGGCGGCTGGTCGGGGCAGGCCGGGGTGCCGGGCTGGCCCTCGGCCTTCGATACCTTGGGGATGCCCGGCGCCGGAGGCATGGAGCGGTTTGCGCGCTCGCTCGGGGAGGCGGCCGGGGTGACCTCGCTCGATGGCGAGTGGGAGGGCAGCGACGGCAGTCTGTTGATCGTGCAGGGCGATCGTTACCGGCTCTACTCGGCCCACGGCGGCTATATCGACGGCGAGCTGCGCATCGCCGAGCGCTGGCTGGAGCTGACCAACCCGCGCGCCCAGTTCGATCATCGCTTCGAGTTCGCGCTCGACCGTGGCCGGCTGGCGCTGCGCGACGCCAGCGGCCAGATCTTTCTCTACCGTCGTCTGGTGCTCGGCGCCGAGCGCTGAGCGGGACTCAGCCGCCGAGCGCGAGCCGGGTGGCGATCAACAGCAGCAGCGCGCCGAACAGCCGCTTGAGCAGCGCCACCGGCAGCGTGTGGGCGAGCCGCGCACCGAGCGGGGCGCTGGGGATGCTCGCCAGCAGGATGGCGAGCACCGCCGGCCAGTAGACGAAGCCGGTGCTGCCGACCGGCAGGCCCTCGCGTCCCCAGCCCACCACCACGAAGCCGATCATCCCGGCGATGGCGATCGGCAGTCCGCAGGCGGCCGAGGTGCCCACGGCCTGGCGCATCTCCACCCCGTGGGCGCCGAGAAAGGGCACGGTGAGGGTGCCGCCGCCGATCCCGACCAGCGCCGAGAGCCCGCCGATGCCGCCGCCGGCGCCGAGCATGCCGCGCCAGCCCGGCAGCGGGCGATCGCCCGCCGGGGCGCGTGCGCGCAGCACCATGCGCAGCCCCATCACCGCGAGGAAGACGGCGAACAGCCGCCGCAGCCAGACCTCGGGCAGCACCCCGGCGAGCGCCGCGCCGATCCAGGCGCCGAGCACGATCCCCGGGGCCAGACGCGCGACCAGCTCCCAGCGCACCCCGCCGCGACCGTGGTGGGCGAGGGTGGAGGCGATCCCGGTGCCGATGATGGTCGCCAGCGAGGTGCCGACGGCCAGGTGCGCGAGCCAGGGGCCGCCGAGGTCGAACAGCGGGAAGAGCAGCATCAGCGCGGGGACGATCACCGCCCCGCCGCCGACCCCGAAGAGCCCGGCGAGCAGGCCGGAGCAGAGACCGAGGGCGATCAGCGCGATGACTTCGACGAGCGGCATGGTGCGGGTCCTGTGACGGCGACAAAGCCGCCATCATAGCCCGCCGTGGCCGCACCGGTCAGAGTCGATCGCCGAGATCGCGCTCGCCGAAGCCGCGCCACGGACCGTCGAGTCCGCGCGTCAGCCCGATCACCTTGAAGCGTTCGCCCATGGCGTCGGGCAGCAATAATTGCTTGGCCTGCTGGGCGAGATCGAGCGGGTCGGGGGCGGCGGCGAGCAGGGTGTCGATGCCGCAACCGATGAGAAAATGCGCCTGGGTGGTGAACCCGGCCAGCCCGAAGCCGGCGCGCGTCGCGGCCTCGGCCACGGCGCTGAAGTCGACATGGGCGGTGATGTCCTGCAGCCCGGGGTGACGGTAGGGGTCGTCATGGGCGCGATGGCGGTGGTGACACATCAGCGTGCCCATGTCGCGCTCGGGGTGGTAGTAGAGCGGACGCGGATAGCCGTAGTCGGCGAGCAGCACCAGGGCGTGTTCGAGCGCGCCGTCGAGCGCGGCGAACCAGGGACCGAGCCGGAGGTTGATCTCGGAGCCGTAGCCGGGGGCGCGGGCCAGCCCCGCCGCCTGCAGCGCCTCGACCGCCTCGACCAGCCCCGGCGATCGCGCCGCGGCCTGGACCTCGCGGAACTGCCCGTCCTCGCCGGTGACGAAGACCTCGAGCACCTCGCCCGCGGCGCCGATGGCGAAGCGGTGCACCGGCATGGCGTCGAGCACCTCGTTGCCGATGACCACCCCGTTGAACCCCTCGGGCAGCCGTTCGAGCCAGTGGCAGCGCGCGGCCAGCGGCGCGGGCAGGGTGGCGAGGCGCTCGCGCTGGGCGGCCTGCAGGTCGGGGCTGGGCTCGAGGATGAGATAGCGCTCGGGCAGCCGGTCGAGCGCGGCGAGTTGTGTGATGACCTGGGCGGCGAGCGCGCCGCTGCCGGCGCCGAACTCCAGCACGTCGCCGCCGCCGAGCCGCGCCAGCGCCTCGGCGCACTGCGCGGCAAGGCACTGGCCGAACAGCGGCGAGTACTCGGGGGCGGTGATGAAGTCGCCGCCGCGGCCGAACTTGGGCGCGCCGGCGACATAGTAGCCGAGCCCGGGGGCGTAGAGCGCCAGCTCCATGAAGCGGTCGAAGGGCAGCAGGGCGTCGGCGCTGGCGGCGATCTCCGCGTCGATGCGCGCGCTGAGTGCGGTGCTGATGCGTTGGGCGTGGCGGGTCTCTTCAGGGGCGTGCATGGTATGGCCGGCTCGAAGCGATGGGGCTGGATTGGTGGGTAGAATACCCGGCATCGACCCTCGATGTGCACCACCGGGCCTCGGATGTGGCTGGAGTTCTTCGTCCGCCAGCGCCATCTGTTGCCGGTGAGATCAGTGATTCAGGAGATTGCATGAGCGACGACCACAAGCCGGTGCTGCACACCGGAGACGAGCGCAGCGCCCCCTATCCGGTCAGCCGGCTGGCCCCGGCCTTCGATACCCGCGAGCTCACCGCCGAGGTCGAGCGGGCCGAGGCGATGCTCGGTGCCCGCACCGGGGCCAAGCTGCGCGTCATTGCCGATCAGATCAAGCTGCTCCAGCAGGAGGCGCGCAAGGTGCTGGCCGACGCCCAGGTCGAGCAGGCGCTCAACCAGGCCCAGTGCGCCTTCAAGCGTATCCCCGGCAAGACCTATCACCTCTATCGTCGCGCCGATGGTCGCACCTTCTTCTCGATGCTCTCGCCGGAGGACTGGGGCGGCGCGGTGCCGCACGCGTTCGTCGGCTCCTACCGGCTCGAGACCGACTATTCCTGGACCCCGGCCGAGCAGCTCGGTGCGGACGACGACACCGGCGAGCTGGTCAGCCAATTGTTGCGCATCGGCGGGCTGGGTCCCGAGTCCGGCGAGCGTTGAATCCCCCCTGTTTCCGACCCCGGAGGTTTGATCAATGAAGTTCGTGCTGATCCTGATCGGCGCCATGGCCGTGCTCGGCGTGGTCGCCATGGCGGTGTTCGTGTTCGTGGTGCAGAACGTCGAGACCCCGGATTACCGGGTGGTCGAGCGCGACGAGACGATCGAGATCCGTGACTACCCGGCGCTGATCGTCGCCGAGGTGCGCCGCGACGGCGACCGGCGCGCGGCGCTGAGCGCGGGTTTCGGGCCGCTGGCCGGCTATATCTTCGCCAAGGAGCGCGAGGGCGAGTCGGTGTCGATGACCGCCCCGGTGACCCAGACGCCCGCCGACGAGCCGATCGCGATGACGGTTCCGGTCACCCAGACCCCGACCGACGCGGCGGGTCAGTGGGCGGTGCGCTTCATCATGCCGGCGCGCTACGACCTCGACAGCCTGCCGGCACCGGCGGGCGAGACGGTGCGGCTGCGCACCATCGCGCCGCGCCGCGTGGCCGCGATCCGCTTCTCCGGACGCGCCACCGATGCGTTGATCGCCGAGCAGGAGTCGAGGCTGCGCGCCTGGCTCGAGACGCGCGGCCTCGCCGTCGCCGGCGCGCCGACCTATGCCTACTACAACGACCCCCTCACCCCGGGCTTCCTGCGTCGCAACGAGGTCATGCTGGAGCTGGCCGCGACCGACTAGGCCCGACTGACCTCGCCCGCGCTGTCCGTGCGGCGCCGTCCGCACGGACAGACGCGCGATGGATTGACTTTTCGTGTCCTTTCCGTGTGGTCCGCCGCGCCGCCCAGGCGCGGGGGCGAGACCGTCTTTCTGCCGTCGCACCCCCCTTGTCAATGATCGGGAGGGCGAAGGTCAGTTGTCCGCCGCCGTCCGGCACGACCTTGTGACTGCGAGCATCCGTACACAGATAGGTCTCACCGAGTCGCGTGCCAGGCCCCTCCCGCCGATGATGAATTGGCCGCCGTCTCCGCCTCCGGGGGCACTGGTGTGGCGCGCGCGCCTGCCTCATCAGTCAAGGGATGAATCGCTCCATGTTCAAGCATCTGAGCCTGAAGGTCGCGCTCGCCGTCATCCTCGCCATCGCGCTGTTGTCGTTGCTGTCGCTCTCCGGGCTGGTGATCTCGCGTCAGTTCGATCAGGTGGCGCAGGCCCGGCACAACCGTCATCTTGTCGACGTCGCCTATGCGGTGGAGGCGGTCGCCCACAACCTCGCCGTCGAGCGTGGACTCTCGGCCGGCTATATCGGCTCGGGCGACGCCGCGCTGCACCGGAAGATCCTCGCCCAGCGCGAGCGTGCCGACGCGGCGCTCGCCCGGGTCGAGGCGCTGATCGACCCCGCGCGGCTCGGCTACGGCGATCTGGTCGATGGCCTGCGCCGGCTGGTGGAGCTTGCCGCCGGGCGCTCGCGTATCCGCACCCAGGTCGACGCGCGCAGCGGCGCCGAGGCCTTCGGCTTCTACTCCGATATCAACGCCAACGCCCTCGATCTCTTCGTCAAGTGCATCGGTCATGTCGGTGACGACCTGGCCCGTCGCCAGCTGTTGATGTCCTGGCACCTCGCCTGGGTCAAGGAGAAGCTCGGTCAGCTCCGCGGCAAGGTCAACGGCGTGCTCTCGGTCGGCGAGATCACCCCGGCCGCGCAGCAGGCGCTGCGCTTCTATGTCGCCGATCTGCGCCGCGCGGTGGGGCAGTTCAGCACGGAGACCGCCCCTGGGTTGCAGCGCCAGTTCAACGTCGTGGTGAACTCGGAGACCGCGCGGATGATGGATCGGGTGCAGAATCGCCTGCTCGCCGAGTCGGGCACGCTCACCGGCGAGTACCCGTCGCCCGCCGACTGGTTTGCTGCGGCAACGCGCTATATCGGCGAGGTCAAGGTGCTGATGGACGCGGTCAGGACAGGCATCCTCGCTGCCATGGAGCAGCGCCAGTCGCGGGCGCAGCTGACCGTGGCGGTCTCCTTCGTCGTCTTTGGGGTGCTGCTGGCGCTGGTCGCGCTGGTCTCGGTGGCGGTGGCGCGCAAGCTCACCGGCAAGATCGATCGTGTCAGACAGGCGCTCGATCGCATCACCTCGACCGGCGATCTGTCGCTGCGTCTGGCCGACGACTCGCGCGACGAGCTGGGGCTGATCCTGCGCGCGGTCGATCGCATGGTGGCCAACCTGCGCGAGGTGGTCGAGCAGCTGGTGGTCAGCGACCGTTCCACCAGCGCGAGCATCCACAAGGTCGAGAGCGTCTCCGACCAGGTGGTGGCCCAGGTGGCCAGTGCCGATGGCGCGGTGCATGGCATCTCCGGGGTGACTCAGTCGCTCAACGAGACCTCCGGGCGGATCACCGAGGCCGCCGAGGGCGCGCTCGACAGCACGGTGCGGTTCACCGAGCTGTCGCGGGAGGCGCGAGAGATGACCCAGGGCACCCAGCAGGCGATCGAGGCGCTGGCGGGGATGAACGAGCGCGCCTTCGGTTCGACGGCGAGCCTCAACGACAAGAGCCAGTCGATCGCGCGGATCCTCGACAGCGTCAACGCCATCTCCGAGCAGACCAACCTGCTCGCGCTCAACGCCGCGATCGAGGCCGCGCGCGCCGGCGAGAGCGGGCGCGGTTTCGCGGTGGTCGCCGACGAGGTGCGGCAACTGGCCATCCGCAGCCAGACCGCCACCGGTGAGATCGGCGGGGTGCTCGCCGCGATCAGGAGCGAGGCCGAGGCGCTGCGCCAGATCATGGAAGAGATCCGCGACACCAGCCAGCGCACCTCGGAGCGCAGCGCGCGCTCGCTCGGCAACATCGACAACCTCCATGCCCAGATCGAGGGCATCCGCGAGCAGATCGAGCTGGTCGCCGAGGCCGCGCAGCGTCAGCACGCCGCCGCCGAGGAGATCGCCGCCGAGGTCGCGACGGTCAAGGGCGAGTCGGGCGAGATCGCCAGCGCCATGGCCGATCTGCGCTCGCTGATCGCCGATCTGGAGTCCTCTCACGGCGCGATGACGCGGATCATGCAGAAGTTCCGGGTGTGAGGGGTGCGCGCGCGCCGGCCGATGGCTGCCTCGGGGCGTCCTTCGCGCCGGCGCGACAGCCGATGAGACCATCGGCCCGCGGTCTGACCAGCATCGGCGCGTAGACCCACAGAAAGAGCGCGAAGGCGCCGATCCAGCACGCGCCGCCGACGACCAGCCACACGGTGTAGCCCTCCGGCACCACCACCGGCCCCAGCCCGCGCGCGAGCGCCGCGAGGTTGATCAGCGCGAAGGCGACGCGCGTCGTCCGCCCGGCGCGCATCGGACGGCCGCTGTGCCCGAGCGTGACCCGCGCCATCATCCCCAGCGTCACCACCCCGATCGCGCCGACGGTCAGCGCGTGCAGCGCGCCGCGCGGGGCGAGTGCGCCGAGCGCCGAGAGTCCGTCGAGCACCAGCCCCAGCGCCAGCCACAGCAGCCCGACATAGAGCACCGCGAGCAGCGGCGTGCGCCAGAGGCGTCGGTCGTGCCAGCCGGCGAGACGCACCAGCAGCGCGCCGCCGAGGGCGATGGCCAGGGCACCGGCGAGCACGCCGAGCGGCGCGATCAGGTCGGTCAGCGCCAGGGCGAGGCCGAGCGCCGGGAGCGCGCGCTCGAGCGCGGGCCAGGTGCGCGGTCGCGCCCCGGCGAGCCCGCGCTCGATGAAGAAGGGCATCACCCGCGCGGAGATCAGCACCAGCAGGATCACCACCAGATCGAGCATCAGCCGGTGACCGCGCGTCTCGCCCCCGGCGAGCCAGCCCAGCGCGCCGAGGTGCGCCATCGCCCCGGCCAGGGACATCGCCGCGAGCAGCGCCATGAAGGCACGGTTGGCGCGGTTGGGCCCGTGCCACAGCGTGTCGCGCAGCGCCACGGCGAGCGCCGGCAGGAAGGCCAGATCGAGCGCGGCGGCGAGCAGCGGCGGCCCGCCCAGCCAGGGCGCGACCCGTCCGGCGAGCCAGAGCGCGAGCAGCGCGGCGAGCGTGGCCCCGGTGGGGGTGGCGACCCCGGTCCAGTTGCGCGCGGCGGTGAGCAGGAAGCCGGCCATCACCGCGGCGAAATAGCCGAAGAGCATCTCGTGGGCGTGCCAGCCGACCCCGCCGAGGTGGTGCGGCCAGGGCCAGTACCCGTGGAGCATCGCCAGCCAGAGCACGATGTCGGCGATCGCCGCGAGGGTGGCGGCGAGGAAGAAGGGGCGGAAGCCCTGTCCAAGGACGGCGGGTGTGGGCATGGGGGATCTCGATCGCTGGATGAGCCGCCGCGCGGCGGCGGTTGTTGGCTGGGTGCGGCGCGGGGCCGCAGGCAGCGTCGATCAGGCTAGCGAGGACGGTGCGGCGGCGGCCTTGATGCGGGTCAAATCGGCCGCCGCCGGGCGGGGTGGGTCGGCGCGCGCCCCTCGCGGCGGAGGGGCGCGGCGCTGGGTGGTGCTCAGGGCTGCGGCTTGGGCGTGGTCTCGGTCTCGGCCGGCAGGATCGGATAGGTGATCGTGGGGACCTCGCCGGTCAGGGCCTCGAGGAAGGCGGCGATCTTGGTCGCCTCGCCCTCGCCGATCTCGCTGCCGAGCTGCGCCGTGCCCATCACCGCGACGGCCTGTTTCAGGTCCCAGATCGCGCCGGAGTGGAAGTAGGGCGCGGTGAGCGCGATGTTGCGCAGCGGCGCGGCGCGGAAGACGTATTCATCGGTCGCCGAGCGGGTGACCTCGAAGCGTCCCTTGTCCGTCGGCGGCAGGATGTCGGCCCCCGGGCGCTTGAGCAGACCGAACGGGAAGTAGCCCTGACCGCCGAGGTTGACGCCGCCGTGACAGGCGGTGCAGCCGCGGTTGATGAAGAGCGCCAGCCCCTCCTTCTGCTCGGCGCTCAGCGCGTCGTCCTCGCCGCGCATGAAGCGGTCGAAGGGGGCGTTGGGCGTCACCAGCGTGGTCTCGAACGCCTCGATCGCCTTGGCGGTGTTGTCGAAGGTGACCGGCTCGGGCGCGTCCGGGAAGGCGGCGGCGAAGTGCTCGACGTACTCGGGCATGCTCTGCAGCGTGGCGACCACCTGTGCGGGTTCGTTGGCCATCTCGACGGCGGCCTGGATCGGTCCCTTGGCCTGAGCCTTGAGATCGGCGGCGCGTCCGTCCCAGAACTGCGCGACGTTGAAGATGGCGTTGAACACCGTCGGCGCGTTGCGCGGCCCGCGCTGCCAGCCGTGACCGACCGAGGTCGGCAGGTTGTCGTCGCCGCCCATCCCCAGGTTGTGACAGGTGTTGCAGCTGATCAGCCCGCTTGCCGAGAGGCGCGGATCGAAGAACAGCATCTTGCCCAGCGCGACCTTCTCCGGCGTCACCGGGTTGTCCACCGGATCCTCGATGACCTCGGGGATGGGTTGCAACCTCGCCGTCTGCGCCTTGGCGCGCAGCGCCTGATCGTCGGCCGCGACCAGCGTCGGCGCGATCAGCGACAGGGTGAGTGCAACGGCAAGCATCTTCATCTGGCTCATCATGGCTGGATTCCTGCTCCTGAATTGGCGGGCGATGGACGCGCGTGCCGGTTCAATGGGTATGGAATGCAGGGGCACGCCCCTGAACCTTAGCAGATGCGTCCGGCCTCGCCGCCCGGGCACGGTCCGGTTTCAGCCGAGCGTCTTGGTCATGGCGACACAGGGGAGTCGCACGCCGCCCGGTAGTCGATGGTGGCCGGGGCCGACGTCGAGATAGCCGCGCGCGGCGTAGAAGCCCCGTGCGTTCAGCGTCGCACGGGTCGTCAGGGTGAGGATGCCGGCCGCCCCGGCGCGCTGCTCCATCGCCTCGAGCAGTGCCGTGCCGACCCCCTTGCCGACGGCCTCGGGGTGGACGTAGAGGGCACTGATCTCCGCCGCCTCGGGATCGAGGATCGCCAGCCCGACCGCTCCGTGTCCGGGCTGCTCGGCGACCAGCACCAGTTTTTCCGCCAGCGCCCGGTCATAGACGGACGGGGTGAGCAGGGCGGTCCAGGCGCGCAGCGCCTCGGCCTCGTAGTGCCCGGCGCACAGACCCTGGATGGATGCGATGTGCAGCCTTGCGAGGTCCTCGCGGTCGCTGGCCGCTGCCTGTCTGATGGGTGTCGCGAGCGCCTTCATGGCTGTAGTCCTCGGTGTGGTCCGGCTGATCGGGTGCGTCCCTATCGTATCGCTCGCCCGCCGTCAGGGCGCGACGACGGTCGCAGGCGACGGACAAGCCGCGCGAGCGCATCGCCGCCGAGCTGGAGGTAACCGATGGCGCCGATGATCAGTACCAGACCGAGACCCTGGAGCGGCAGCAGGCGCTCGTCGAGGATCGCCCAGGCGGCGACCAGGGTGATCACCGGGCCGCTCAGCGCGATCAGGCTGGCGCGCGCCGCGCCGGTGTGGCGGATGCCCTCGAACAGCAGCAGGAAGGGGAGCACGGTGGCGATCACCACCATCAGCGCCACCCAGCCGAGGCCCTCGGCCGGGATGGCGAAGTCCGCGGGCGAGGCGCCGAGCAGCGCATAGCCGCAGAACACCAGGAAGGTGCTGGTGTTGGTGAGCGCGGTGCAACGCGCCGAGCCGATGCGTCGGGCGGTGTCCTGGACCCACACCAGGAAGCAGGCATAGCTCGCCGCCGAGACGAGCCCGCAGGCGATGCCGATCCACCCGGCCGGGCCGAGATCGCCGGCGAGGCCCCGGGGGGCGAACAGCAGCGCCAGTCCGCCGTAGCAGACCACGAACACCGCCAGCTCGCGCCGGGTGGGCCAGCGCCGCGCACGCCAGGCGACGAGCAGTTGCACCATCAGCGGATAGGTGAACAGCAGCATCCGCGAGGGGCCCGCGCCGAGTCGGTCGATGGCGACGAAGTCGGCCACCGTCGCCAGGGTGAACAGCAGCCCGATGAGCAGCCCGTCGCGCCAATCGCGCCCGGTGAGCGGCGCGGCGGCGGGCGAGAGCGTGCGCGCGGCGATCCAGTAGAGCGGCATGGCCAGCGCGATGCGCAGCATCAGCATCCCGCCGAGGGTGATCCCGCTGGCCAGCGCGAGCTTGGCGAAGATGCCCTTGAAGGCGAAGCCGGCGTTGGCGAGCAGCACCATGAGAAAGGCGCCGTGGGGGGTGGTCTGATGATTCATCGCCGTGGGTTGCCGGGTGGTTGTCGTGTCGCGCCGTCGCGGGCGCGGGGGGGAGAGCGAGTTCCGAAAATCGCTTGTCCGTCGTCGCCGCCCGGTCGGAGAATTCTCGCCGAGCACCAGCACATCCGCGCTCGGAGCGAACATGACCTCGACCATTGCACCCGATGATCTCGCACTCTACCGCAGCGCGCGGTTGCGCCGGGATGCCGATTTCGACGGTCGCTTCTACTTCGGGGTCAGGACCACCGGCGTCTTCTGTCGCCCCTCCTGTCCCTCGCCGCGGGCGCGGGAGGAGAACGTGGCCTATTTCGCGACCCTGTTCGAGGCCGTCGAGCAGGGCTTCCGGCCCTGTCTGCGCTGCCGCCCGGACATGCGTTCGTGGACGCGCCACGCTCACGTCGAGGGCGGAGAGCTCGTCGCCATGGCGCTGGACCTGATCCAGCGCGGCTATCTGCACCACCACGGCGTCGACGACCTGGCCGCCGAGCTGCTGCTCTCGGCCCGCCAGCTCCGTGCCCTGTTCGTGCGTTTTCTCGGCGTCCCGCCGGTCAAGGTCGGGGCCTTGCAGAAGGCGGTGCTGGCCAAGGGGCTGCTGCTCGACTCGACCTTTCCGATCACCGACATCGCCTTCGCCTCGGGGTTCGGCTCGGTGCGGCAGTTCAACGAGGTGTTCAGGAAGGTCTTCGGTCAGACACCAGGAGCATTACGCGAGATGAGACGCCATCAGGGGCTCGAGGACGGCTGTCTGTCCTATGCCCTCGACTACGACCCCGGATTCGACTTCGGTCGCGTCCTCGATTTCCTCCGCCGCCGCGCCATCCGCGGCGTCGAGGTCGTCACCGCGACACAGTACGCGCGCACCTTCCGCGTCGCCCTGCTCGGGCGCGCGGAGGTCGCCGAGGGCTATTTCGTGGTCACCGACGACCCGGCGCGCTCGGCGCTGGCGCTGCGTATCCACTCCGCACACATCGCCTGCGCGATGGAGATCGCCGCGCGGGTCAGGCGGATGTTCGATCTCGAGACCCGTTTCGCCGAGATCCAGGCGCGCTTCGCCGCCGACGACCTGCTGCGCCCGGGGCTGGAGGACGGCGCCGTGCCCCGGCTGTCGGTCGCCTTCGATCCGTTCGAGTTCGCGGTGCGGGCGATCCTCGGTCAGCAGGTCTCGGTGCGCTTCGCCGGGGAGCTGGCGGCGCGGTTGGCGGCGTGCGCCGCGCAGCCGACCCCGGCGGACTATCCCGAGGGGCTCGACTGGTTCTTCCCCGATCGCGCCCGGCTGGCGGGGTTGGATCTCTCCACGATCGGGCTCGCCAGGGCGCGTCAGGCCGCCGTCCACGCGCTCTGTCGGGCGCTGGAGGCGGGGGTGTTCTCGCTCTCGCCCCACCAGCCGGCCGACTCCTTCAAGCGCGACATCCTGTCGGTCAAGGGCATCGGCGAGTGGACCGCCGACTATGTGGCGATGCGCGGTCTGGGGCTGGTCGACAGCTTTCCGGTCACCGATCTGGGGATCGTCAAGGCGCTGACGCGCGAGCGCCCGATGACACGCGCCGAGGCGCTGCGTCACGCCGAGCGCTGGCGGCCCTACCGGGCCTATGCCGCGCTCTGCCTGTGGAACACCAACGCGGTGCGTGCCGCGACCGCCGAGCCTTGACCCGGCGCCGCGCACGCGCGCACCCGCTCACCCTGGAGCCGAACCATGGACTACACCCGATTCGACACCCGGCTCTGCGCCGTCGTCCTCGTCGGCGACGCGCGCGGGCTGACACAGCTGCACCTCGACAGCGGCGAGCGCGGTGCGCGTGCGTTTAGCATCGAGCCCGACTGGCATCATCGCCCCGAGCGCTTCGCCGCCGCCCGGGCCGAGGTGAGGGCCTATCTCGACGGCGATAGAAAGGCGTTCACGGTGCCCATCCACCCCACCGGCACGGACTTCCAGCGTCGGGTCTGGGCCCGGCTCGGCGAGATCCCCTACGGCACGCTGACCACCTATGGCGAGATCGCGCGCGCGATCGGACGGGCGGGCGCGGCCCGCGCGGTGGGCGCGGCCATCGGCCGCAACCCGATCCCGTTGATCATCCCCTGTCACCGGGTGATCGGCGCCGACGGCGGACTCGCCGGTTTCGCCCACGGCTTGCGCATCAAGCAGGCGTTGATCGACCTGGAGGCCGGCGCGCGCTGAACCACACCAGCAGGAGACGACCATGACCCAGACCCTCGCCTTCGACGTCTACGGCACCCTGATCGACACCCACGGGCTGATCCCGGCGCTGACCCCGCTGGTGGGCGAGGCCGCCCCGGCCTTCTCCCGCGACTGGCGTGCCCGCCAGCTCGAATACGCCTTCCGGCGCGGGCTGATGCGACGATACGACACCTTCGAGCGTTGCACCCGCGACGCCCTGGAGCAGACCTGCCGGGTCTACCGGATCGCCCCCGACGCGGCGCGGCTCGATGCCCTGATCGACGGCTACCGGCGGTTGCCGGCCTTCGCCGACGTCGCCCCCGGGCTGGCCGCGCTGGCGCGCGCCGGACACCGGCTCTACGCCTTCTCCAACGGTACCGCCGAGGCGGTCGAGACGCTGCTCGATCATGCCGGGATCAGGGACCGGTTCAGCGGTGTGGTCAGTGTCGAGGCGGTGCGCGCGTTCAAGCCCGATCCGGCCGTCTACGCCCACTTCCTCGCCACCACCGGAGCGCGGCCCGAGCACGCCTGGCTGGTCTCGAGCAACCCCTTCGACATCATCGGCGCCCGCGCGACGGGCATGCGCGCGGCCTGGGTCCGGCGCGACCCCGAGCAGCCCTTCGACCCCTGGGGCGACGAGCCTGATCGGGTGGTGGCGGATCTGGTCGAGTTGCAGGGAGAACTTGGGTGATAGTGCAATGGGTGCTTTCTATGAATGGTATTTTTCTTCAAAAAGCTCATGAAAGAATTTATTTAAATATTTGAAT
>NZ_RHFI01000028.1:0-38279 GCF_003718685.1 Marichromatium sp. AB31
AACACCAGGTTGCCCGCCGCATCGCCGCTGGCATCGGTGTGCCCACTCAGCAGCAGCTGCAACTCAGGGTGCGCCTGCAGATGCTCGGCGATCGCCGTCAGCGGCGCGATCGGCCCCTCGGGCAGCTCGGCGGCACCGGGGGCGAAACGCAACCTCTCCTCCCCCAGACTCACCAGGGCGCCACGCGGGGTGAAACGCGCACCGAGTGCGGCGTAGTCGCGCAGCAACCCGGCATGCGCCACCTCTTCATCAGCGCTCTCGACGGTCTCGACGCGTTGACCGAGTGCCGCACGCAGCCCCTCGATCCGGCGCTCCAGCGCCTCCGTCTCGACGGCCTCACGCTGCGCGCGCTCACGCAGCGCCTGCTCCAAACGCTCGATGCGCTGCTGCTGCGCCTGCCAGCGCGTCTCCTGCTCGGCCAGCGCGGCGTGCAGCGACGCCAGCGGATCGGGCGACGTCGTCTCGTCCGCGACCGCGGTGCCAGTCGACACCGTCAGGCCGCCGTCGACGACATAGACCAGGGCCAGCCCGGCGACGAACATCAGCGACAGAAAGGGAATGACGAGCCAGGCCTTGGTGGCGCTCGCCGGGGTCTGTTCAGACATGGCAGATGACTCCTGAAGACGACAACCGATGACGCAACACGCTCAATGCCCGGGCACGCAGATCCCGCGCCGCAGCACCGCCCGCAGGGTCGACCACAGCAGGATCGCGATGATGCCGGTGAGCATGGTGAGCATCGCCACGCCGAAATAGCGATAGAACAACGCCTCGGTCTGCTCGGCCATCACCATCGAGGCGATGCTGAAGGCGGCCAGCGGGAAGGAATAGGCCCACCAAGAGAGGAAGAAGCGCAACCGCAGGAAACGCCCGGCCTGACTGAACAGCAACAGGGTCAGGAACATCGCGGCGAAATAGAGCACCAGGGCGAAGGTATCGAGGCTGTCGACCAGTCGCGTGTAGGCGATGAAACCGACCGCCGGAGGCGCGATCAGGATGAAGAGGGTCGGGGTCAGCCGGTCCTCGATCGGGTTGTGGAACAGCACGCGGTTGAAGATGATGGTCAGCAGCACCAGCCAGAACAGCACACCGACGCTGAAGAAGAACCAGGAGACCGACTCGAACCCCAGCGGCACCCCGGCGATCGGCACCAGCACATTACCCACTGCCGGGATGAACCAGGCCGGGTTCATATGCTGCACCTTGAAGTGCTCCTGATGCATCCAGGCGCTGACGATATAGAGGGTGAAGACCAGGTGCAGCCCTGCCCCCGCGAACCACAGCATCCGGCTCACCGACGGTTGCAACGGCAGATAGGCGATGGCCAGCAACAGCAGACTGATCGAGATGGTGGGAAAGAAGTTGAGCTTGACCGGGTGGCGCAACTCGGCGAGTACCGCCTGCGGATAACGCAGCAGCTTGGCGACATAGAGCACTGCCAGGGTGAGAAACAGCAGGCTGCTGAAACCAACCAGCCAGGGGGTGATCCCGAGATCCAGGCCGAGCAGGTGCTGCGCCTTCTCCCAGCCGATGGTCAGCCCACTCATCCCCATCACCATGGCGAAGAACGGGATCGGGAAGAAGGCGAGACGCCCCTGCGGCACATCCCCGCTGCTGGCCTGGACATCCATCTGCGCGCCGCTCACAGCGCCGACCCGAACAGCAACAGGGCAAGCGCCAGCGCGGTCGCGATCGTCGGGACGAAGGGCCAGAGCTGGGCCGGCCACGCCGGCAGTGGGCTGGTGGTCATCGCGGTACTCCTATGGATTCCACACCGGGTCGCCGGACATCGGCCCGGCGACGGCTATCGAGGGAAGGATCGAGAGGTCATGCAGTGTAGAGCCCGGCACCTCGCACACGCATTGACAAATATCACAGCTCGAAACTTGGTTATAGCGCCGCCAGCCGCCAGGCTTGAACCGCAAAGCCGCGAAGCGCGCAAAGTGAATGATGTGTGATGTCGGCGCGAGACCACAGGCAGCGGGGGTCCGCACCCACTGGTGGCTGATCGCTGGCAGCTTATTCCCCTTTGCGTCCTTGGTGTCTTCGCGGTTCAATCCCCTGGTAGCTGGTAGCTGGTAGCTGGTAGCTGGTAGCTGGCGGCTGGCGGCTGGCGGCTGGCGGCTGGCGGCTGGCGGCCGTTAGAATGACCCATTCGGTCGAGACGCGATCGGGCACGATCAACGCACAGGAGAGACGACCCATGGACCAGTTCCCGGCCCTGCTGCAACACTGGCCACTACCGGCGATCGCCGCCGTGCTCACCGGTGTGCTGATCCTCGCCGTACCGCGGGTGCTCAACTATGCCGTCGCCGCCTATCTGCTGCTGGTCGGCATCCATGGTCTGCTGACGGCCTTCGCCGGCCAGCCGTTCGCGCCCCAGGCGGTGATCGCCCTGGTCGCCGGGGTGCTGATCCTGATCCGCCCCAACCTGCTGAGCTACGTGGTGGGGATCTACCTGATCCTGATCGGCCTGCTTGGCGCCGGGCTGCTGCACCCCTGATGGCGCGCCGCGTCTCGCCCCGCAATCATCCCTAGCCCCGGCCCGCCGACACGCGTGCCGGTCATCAGACGATCAGGGCCAAACGGCCCGAGAAGGACCCATGCCATCCATCGCCGTACTCGCGCCGCCGCGCTGGCGCCTCCTCCCGATCCTGTTGCTCGGTGCGCTGCTCGCACTCGCCGGCTGCGCCCAGGACGACGCCCCCGTGGAACTCCAGGGGCGCACCATGGGCACCCACTACAGCGTCAAGCTCTACGGGCTCCCCGACGCGCTCTCGGCCGAGCAGCTGCAGGCGCGGATCGATGCCCGACTGGAACAGGTCAACGACCTGATGTCGACCTATCGTCCCGACTCGGAGCTGTCGCGCTTCAACGCCAGCGACTCGGGCGACTGGTTCCCGGTCTCCCTGGAGCTGGCCGCGCTGGTCGCGCTCGCCGAGCGCATCAGCATCTTCAGCATCGGCGCCTTCGACGTCACCGTCGGCCCGGCGGTCAACCTCTGGGGCTTCGGTCCCGGCCAGCCTCCCGAACAGCTGCCGAGCGATGCGCAGCTCGCCGAGGTACGCGAGCGCATCGGCTTCCCCCGGCTCGAGTACCGACTCGATCCCCCGGCGCTGCGCAAGGAGAAACCAGGCGTCTATGTCGATCTCTCCGGCATCGCCAAGGGCCATGGCGTCGATCAGGTCGCGGCGGTGCTCGAGGCGGCGGGCGTCACCGACTATCTCGCCGAGGTCGGCGGCGAGCTGCGCGCCAGCGGCACCAAGCCCGACGGCACCCCCTGGCGGATCGCCATCGAGCGCCCCGAGCCCGGCGTGCGCGAGGTCCATCGCATCGTCACCCTGCACGATGCCGCCATGGCCACCTCGGGCGACTATCGCAACTTCTACGAGCGCGACGGCAAGCTCTACAGCCATACCATCAACCCGATCACCGCGCGCCCGGTCACCCACACCCTGGCATCGGTGAGCGTGATCGCCGCCGACTGCGCCCAGGCCGACGCGCTCGCCACCGCCTTGCTGGTGCTCGGCCCCGAGGCCGGCCTCGCGCTGGCCGAGGCGCATGATATCGCCGCCTTCTTCGTCGTCCGCGAGGGCGACGGCTACAGCGACCGCGCCACCTCACGCTTCGCGGCGCTCACCGCCGAGTGATCGTCGGCGCCGGGCCCCTGCCCCGGCGCCATCGCCCAGGAGTCCCTCCCTCATGCACAACCAAGCCCCTACGGCCCCGCCACGGATCATGGGCATCCTCAACGTCACCCCGGACAGCTTCTCGGACGGCGGCGAGCACTTCGCACCCGAGGCGGCCGTCGCCCACGGTCTCGCACTCGCCCGCGCCGGGGCCGACATCATCGATGTCGGCGGCGAGTCGACCCGCCCCGGCTCACGCGCGGTGCCCGCCGCCGAACAGTGCGAGCGCGTGCTGCCGGTGATCGGCGCGCTGCGCAAGCGGCTCCCGGCGGGCGTGGAGATCAGCATCGACACCACCAGCGCCGAGGTCGCGCGTGCGGCGCTCGCCGCCGGCGCCAGCTGGATCAACGACACCGCCGCCGGCGAGGACGATCCCGGACTGCTCGCACTGGCCGCCGAGACCGGCGCCACCCTGGTGCTGATGCATCGTCAGGGACGCCCCGAGACCATGCAGCAGGACCCGCGCTATGGTGACGTGACCACCGAGGTCGAGGACTATCTGCTCGAGCGCGCGCGCCTCGCGCGCGCCGCCGGCGTCGCCGCCGAGCGCATCCTGCTCGACCCCGGCATCGGCTTCGGCAAGACCCTCGCGCACAACCTTGCGCTGATCGCCGCGCTCGATCGCTTGCGCGCGCACGGTTTTGCGGTGCTGCTCGGCGCCAGCCGCAAGCGCTTCCTCGGCGCGATCTGCGATGAGCCGCACCCGGCAGCACTGGATGCGGCGACCGCCGCCACCACCACCGCGGGCGTGCTCGCCGGGATCGAGGTCTTCCGCGTACACGACGTCGCCGGCAACCGTCAGGCCGCCGACGTCGCCTGGGCGCTCAGGGGCGCCGGGATGCGCGCCACCGGCACACTGGTGACAGGCTGAGGGTCGGGCTAGTCGCCGGCGGCGCGACGGCGCGGCAGCACCCGCCGCTCGGACACCGTCTCCAGCGTCTTCAGCTCGCGCGCCTCGGCGGCCAGACGGCGGTTGTCGATCGCCCGCTGCTGGCGCGCCCGTACCCCGTAGCCGAGCGCCGCGCCACCGGCGGCGCTCAGGGTCACCAGCCCGAGGGTGACGAACTGGGTCAGCATCATGGTGATCCCGATTCCCACCGTACCGCCGACCACAGCGCCGGTCTTGAGGCTCGCCCCCCAGGAACTACGTCGCGCCTTGGCCGCCAGCCGCTCCTGCGAGCGTCCGGCCTTGGCACGCTGCTGCTCGGCCTTGACCCGGATCTTCTCGCGCTCCTTGGAGAAGCGCTCGCTCAACCGCGAGGTGGCGCGGTGGCGGTAGGCATCGGCGATGGTGTTGAACCACAGCGCGACGAGGATGCCGATGGCGCCACCGAGCAGCGCGAACAGTGGCCAGGTGGTCTGCCAGTCGGTGCTCAGCGCGGTGTAGACCAAGAGTGCGGTGACTCCCTGCAGCAGGAAGATACCGATCAGGAATCGGATCAGGCTGCCAAGGCTGTGTGGAATGATGCTCATCAATCTCATCTGCTCAGGTTGTGAAGCCACGCGCGGGCGTGGCCCGACGAAGGATCCGTGCCTGCCCGACGGCCGCTCACCCCACCACCGACGACGGCGCCGCCACGACGGTCGCGGCGCGTGGTGTCGAGGGCGCTCGAGGTTCGATCCATTCGAGCCAGTCGGCCGGCGCCTCGTCGAGCAACAGGCGCAGCCGTTCGCGCAGCCGCTCCAGCGCCGCCGCGTCCTCGACCGGCCGATCGCAGGCATCGATGATGCCGTAGAGATACTCGGCGCCGACCCCGGAGAGGTCGATCAGCAACCGGGGCGCACCGACCTCGAGCGGCAACAGCTGCGGATCGGTGCTGGTCATCAGGAAGGGGCCGGCGCCGCTCTCGAGCCGGGCCGCCGGGCCCGGTCGGCCATGGCGGCGCAACGCACGGCCGAGCCGGTAACGCATCAGGTCGGAGAGTTCGGGGGCGAGTTGATCGACCAGCGCCATGTCGCCGGAGTCGGCATAGACCGGCACCAGGAAGGCATGCGCCTCGCGCCGCGGCTCACTCACGCCACTGGCGCTCGCCACATAGGTCTCGATGATGCGGAACAGCTCGCGATAGCGCTGCACGTCGGCGGCATCGAGCGCGCTGGTGCGTCCGAGCAGCACGAAGGTATAGAGGCCGTAGCCGGACTCGGCGCGCTCGAACAGCAGGTTCATCGCCACCGCCGTCTGGGTCTCGCTGGTCGGCGCGCCCGAGGGATAGTAGCGCATGGCATAGACCAGCGACTCGCGCAACGGCCCGTCGCTGGCATCGAGCAGCCGGGCGCGACGCTCGAGCCCCTCGGCGGCGGCCAGCTCGAGCGTCTCGCGCGCGCCCGAACCGGTGAGCATCAGCGCGCGTTCGAGCACCGGATAGAAGGCCGACTCCCCGCCCTGGGCGATCATCTCGGTGACGATCTCGCTGACCGGCGCACAGCCGCCGCGCAACAGCGCCTCGGCACCTTCCCCGGGCTCCACCCCGGAGAGATAGAGATCGGTGACCAGGGTGCTCAATACCGCCCCGGTGCCACGCCCATCCATCCCCGCGCAGCGCGTCTGCAACTCCTGGCGCAGACCGAGCGGGTCGGTGCTGTAGAGCACATGGGCCGACATCGACGGACGCGGCCCATCGGCACGCTCGGCGGCGAGCTGGGCACCCGGGGTGCGCCAGGGCGCCGCCCCCTGCACCGTGCCGCCGGAACCGGCGCAGCCGCCGAGCACCAGCAACAGCGCACCGAGCACCAGCAGCGACACCACGACGGCGCCACGTCTGCGAACTGACTGCGGATCGGGATTCGGCGTCGACATCGAGGGCACCCCCGCCCAGGCGGCACAAAGCCACCATGATAGCCGATCATGCCACGGGCTCCAGTACCAGCCGCCAGCCGCCAGCCGCCAGCCGCCAGCCGCCAGCCGCCAGCCGCCAGCCGCCAGCCGCCAGCCGCCAGCCGCCAGTGAGTATGCGCCCCTGACGACGGCATTGCCTGCCATCACACGCGCTTGGTGCCAGCGCTTGGGGGCAGGCGGCCACTGGCGGCTGGCGGCTGGCAGCTGATAGCTGGAAGCTGATAGCTGGCAGCTGACTTGCGACCGCTCCCGACGCGCGGCATCCTGTGGCCGATCGAGGCGCTGTCGTCGCCACCACATACGAGTCCACCGATGCAATCGACCACCAAGCCCTACGCCGAGTCCTGCGATCAGAATCGCGCTCCCATCCTCGCGGTGATCGCCCCGCTCTATGCCGGACGGCGCCGGCTGCTGGAGATCGGCAGCGGCACCGGGCAGCACGGGGTCCATTTCGCCGCGGCACTGCCCGAGCTGTGCTGGCAGTGCAGCGACCGCGCCGACGAGCTGCCGGGGATGCGTCAGTGGATCGGCGAGGCGGCGCTGCCCAACCTGCCAGAACCGATTCCGCTCGACGTGCTGCGCGGTCCCTGGCCGACACCCGGGTTCGACGCCGCTTTCAGCGCCAACACCGCGCACATCATGCCGGTCGCGGCGGTCGCGGCGATGTTCAGTGGACTCGGCGAGGTACTCGCCCCCGGTGGGCTCTTCGCCCTCTACGGCCCCTTCCACGAGGATGGCCGACCGACCAGCGAGAGCAACGCCGCCTTCGACGCCTGGCTGCGCGCGCGCGACCCGGCGATGGGGGTGCGCGATCGCACCTGGCTGCTGGGGCTGGCCGAGGACAACGGCTTCGAGGCGCTGGCCGAACATGCGATGCCGACGAACAACCGCATCCTGGTGTGGCGGCGACACTGAACGAGGGGAGGAACATGGCCAAGGAGAAACACCCGGTCACCCAGGCGGTCAGGGCGCTGCGTGCCGCCGGCATCGCCTTCACCCCGCACTGCTACGACTATGTCAGCGGCGGCGGTACGGCGCAGGTGGCGGCGACACTCGGCGTCGACGAGCACCTGGTGGTCAAGACATTGATCATGGAGGACGCCGATGCGCGGCCATTGGTCGTGCTGATGCACGGCGACTGTCAGGTCGCCACCCAGCACCTGGCGCGCGCCATCGGCACCAAGCGGGTGCGCCCCTGCGCGCCTGAGGTCGCCGATCGGCACTCCGGCTACCGGGTCGGCGGCACCTCGCCGTTCGGGACCCGTCACCCGATGCCGGTCTATTGCGAGCGCGGCATCCTCGAACTGCCGCGGATCTATATCAACGGCGGCAAGCGCGGCTTCATCCTCGAGGTCGAGACCCGGGCCGCGCTCCAGCTGCTCCAGGCCCAGCCGCTCGACCTCGCGGTCGCGGGCTGAGCCCTCAGCGCCGGGCGAGCCGGCAGTGCGCGCGCAACCCGCGCCGACGCCACCCGCGCAACAGCCCCCAGCCCGAGGTGCGATAGCGGGTCCCGGCACAGGGATCGAGCACGACCTCCGACCAGCGCTGCCGACGCAACGCGCGCAGCGGCGCGGCGAGCGCGGCATCACAGGCGACCAGGGCATCGGACCAGGCGCCAAGATCGCGCCCGTGCAGCGCCCGCCAGGGGCTCTCGTCATAGATCAGGACACCCCGCTCGCCGAGCGCCGGGTCTTGCAACCACTGGGCCGGGGTGCGGTGCCCCACCCCGGCCCAGTGTGCCAGCCCGTGGGTGAGCGGATGCTCGCCCACCACCAGGGCAGGCCCCCGCCCCGGCGCCGCCGGCAGCCGTCCCCCGCCCCAGGGCCAGAGTCCGTTGACCACCGGCTCGCCACGCGCCTCGCGGGCGCGATTGACCGGATCGGCGAAGAACAGCATCTGCACCTCGTTGAGCAGCCGGTTCCAGGCCAGCGCATCGTCGCCGCTGATCGCATCCGGGCTGAGCGCCTCGCCCATCACCCGATAGAGCGGCGTGGTACGCAGCGCGGGCGGCCGCGCCAGGCGTAGATACCAGCGCTGCGGGGTCGGCGCAACCAACTCCAGTCCGTCGTCGGCGAAGTGATCGTTGAAGCTCGCCACCAGCGCCGCGGCCTCCTCGGCGTCGAGTGCGAAGCGCTCGAGTTCGAAGAGCCGCAACCGCTCCATGTCCGGGCGCAGGTAGACCGGATCGGCATGCAGCCAGTAAGCGGCAGCGCCCTCTCCGGCGAGCAGTTCGGGGGCGTCGCCAAGCAGACACAAGGGCGCACTGGGCAGATCACAGCCTGGCTCGGCGGCGATGCCGAAGGCGGCGAACAGCGCGGCGAAAGGATCGCTGGCAACCCCGTCGACGACACTCGCACGTGCCAGCAGACGGTCGAGATTGGGCAGTATCGGAAAGGGCTCGGGACGTAGCGGCAGGGGGCCGAGCAGTCCCGGGCAGATCAGTTCCAGGGCCGTCACGACACCGCCAGCCCTCGCGCCAGGTCGGCCTGGATGTCGGCCACCGACTCCAGCCCCACCGCGACCCGCAGCAGCGACTCAGTGATACCGGCGTCGGCGCGCTCCGCGGCACTGAGTCGACCGTGGGTCGTGGTCGCCGGATGGGTGATGGTGGTCTTGGCATCACCGAGGTTGGCGGTGATCGAGATCATCCGCGTCGAGTCGATCACCCGCCAGGCCTCGGCGCGCGCACCGCGCACCTCGAAGGAGACGATACCGCCGCCGCTGCGCTGCTGGGTGCCGATCAGATGGTGCTGGGGATGCTGGGGCAGCCCCGGGTAATGGACCCGCGCCACCGCCGGATGGTCGTCGAGCCAGTGGGCGAGCTGCTCGGCGGCGCGTGTATGCGCCTGCATCCGCAGCTCGAGCGTCTCGAGCCCCTTGAGGAAGACCCAGGCGTTGAACGGACTCATCGTCGGGCCGGCGGTCCGCATCACGCCGAACACCGCCTCGCCGACCAACTTGCGATCACCGACCACGGCGCCACCGACACAGCGCCCCTGACCATCGAGATACTTGGTTGCCGAATGCACCACCACATCGGCCCCGAGTTCGAGCGGACGCTGCAGTGCCGGGGTGCAGAAGCAGTTGTCGACCACCAGCCGGCAGCCGCCTCGATGTGCGATCTCGGCCAGCTCGCGCAGATCGGCCATCTCGGTGAGCGGGTTCGAGGGCGTCTCGCAGAACAGCATCCGCGTCTTCGTCCCGATCGCCGCCTCCCAGGCGGCGGGATCGGAGAGCGGGACGAAGGTCGTCGCCACCCCGAAGCGGGCGAGATATTTGCTGAACAGCGAGCTGGTACTGCCGAACACGCTGCGCGAGACCACCACGTGATCCCCGGCCTCGAGGGTCCCGAGACAGAGCGCGAGGATCGCGGCCATCCCGGAGGCGGCGGCGACGCAACACTCGCCTCCTTCGAGCGCGGCCAGTCGCTCCTCGAAGGTCCGCACCGTGGGGTTGGTGAAGCGCGAATAGATGTTGCCCTCGGCCTCACCGGCGAAGCGCGCGGCGGCCTCGGCCGCGCTCGAGAAGACGAAGCTCGAGGTGGTGAAGATGGGCTCGGCGTGCTCGCCCTCGGGCGTGCGCCGCTGACCGGCGCGTACCGCACGCGTGGCAAAGCCCGGCGCCGCCGTGGCGCCAGCCGACTCCTCCGGGAGACCCGGATCAGACTGAGTTGTGCAGGTCAATGACACTCTCGCTGCGCGCTGAGCGCTGTTCCTTGGCGCCGTCGTTGCGATTGGCCTCGAGGGCGCGGAGGTATTCCGGGGTCACGTCCCCGGTCACATAGTTGCCGTCGAAGACCGAGGTATCGAAGCGATCGACATGGCTCTTGCCCTTCTTCTGCACCGCGTCGATCAGGTCCTCGAGGTCCTGGAAGATCAGGCCGTCGGCGCCGAGCTCGGCACAGATCTCCGCCTCGGTGCGACCCGAAGCGATCAGCTCGCTGGCCGCCGGCATATCGATGCCGTAGACGTTGGGGTAGCGCACCGGCGGCGCGGCCGAGGCGAGATAGACCCGGTTGGCACCGGCATCGCGCGCCATCTGGATGATCTGCTGCGAGGTGGTGCCGCGCACGATCGAGTCGTCGACCAGCAGCACGTTCTTGCGGCGGAACTCCAGATCGATGGCGTTGAGCTTCTGGCGCACCGACTTCTTGCGCACCTTCTGCCCCGGCATGATGAAGGTCCGGGCGATATAGCGGTTCTTGATGAAGCCCTCGGCATAGGGCACGCCGAGATGGTTGGCCAGCTGCAGCGCGGCGGTGCGACTGGTGTCGGGCACCGGGATCACGACATCGATGTCATGATCGCCCCACTCGCGCTTGATCTTGGTCGCGAGCTTCTTGCCCATCCGCGAACGCGCCTTGTGCACCGAGATGTTGTCGATGATCGAGTCGGGGCGGGCGAAATAGACGAACTCGAACAGACAGGGCGAGAGCACCGGCTCGGCGGCGCACTGATGGGTGTGGAGCTTGCCGTCGAGGGTGATCAGCACCGCCTCGCCGGGGGCGACATCACCGATCAGCTTGAAGCCGCTGGTATCGAGCGCGACGCTCTCCGAGGCGATCATGTACTCGTGACCATCGGCGGTCTCGCGATAGCCGTAGACCAGCGGACGGATGCCGTGCGGATCGCGGAAGCCGAGCACGCCGAAGCCCGGGATCATCGCCACCGCCGCATAGCCGCCGCGACAGCGCCGGTGCACCCCGGCCACGGCCTGGAAGACGTCCTCTTCCTCGATGTTCAGCTTGCCCTGGCTTTGCAGCTCATGGGCGAAGATGTTGAGCAACACCTCGGAGTCGGAGTCGGTGTTGAGGTGGCGCAGGTCGTCGACGAACAGGTCGCGCTTGAGCGCATCGGCGTTGGTCAGATTGCCGTTGTGCGCGAGCACGATGCCGTAGGGCGAGTTGACGTAGAAGGGCTGGGCCTCGGCCGAGCTGGAGGCGCCGGCGGTGGGATAGCGCACGTGTCCCACGCCCATGTCGCCACGCAGCTGGATCATGTGCGAGGTACGGAACACGTCACGAGCCAGTCCGTTGTCCTTGCGCAGGTGCAAGCGCCCACCCTCGCAGGTGACGATACCGGCGGCGTCCTGGCCGCGGTGCTGCAAAACTAGGAGCGCGTCGTAAAGCGACTGATTAACAGGGCCCTTACCGACGATGCCGACGATCCCGCACATGAGGTCCTCGCGCGTCTGCCGCCACGGAGGATGACGACAACCGAAATTGGGTGGAATGGAAACGATCGAAATTACCCGATACGCCCTGCCCCCGCAACCCACAACGCCCAAGATCGGGGCCGGAGGGCGCATTCCAAGCCCGCCAGCGGCCAGCGGATTGAACCGCAAAGCCGCGAAGAACGCGAAGGGAAACGCTATTAGCTACCAGCCGTCAGCCACCAGCTTCCAGTAGGCGCTGTTCCTCCCGTCGTCGCCGCAAGACATCAGCCACTGCCGCCATCATGTCCGCCGCCCCTCCCCACTGGCGACTGGCGGCTGGTAGCTGGTCCCGCCCTCACCCGAAGCGGGCGCCGAGCGAGGCCGGCAGGCGCTCGAGGATACGCTGGGCGATGCCCTCGAGGCCGCCGATCAGGCTCGAATCCTGCCACCAGGCAGATTCTGGCAATGGGGTCAGGGCGGCGAGGAATACCGCGAACGCCACGATCAGCACCCCGCGCAGCGTGCCGAACACCAGCCCCAGCAGACGATCCGGCAGCGCCAGGCCGACCCTCTCGGTGAGGCGCCCGAGGATGGCGCCGAGCACCGCGCCGGGCAGCAGCACCACGACCAGCAAGAGCGCGAAGGCCAGCGCCAGGGCGAGGGCCGGCTGTGCGACCCAGTCGGCGAGTACCGCGGCGAATGCGCGGTGCTGGGTCCAGGCGAACAGCAGGGCGATGACCCAGGCGCCGAGCGAGAACGACTCGCGGATCAGGCCCCGGGCGAGGCCGATCAAGGCCGAGAACAGCACCAGGCCGAGCAACGCCAGGTCGACCCCGGTCATCGCCGATGCGGCCTCAGGGGTAGCGCTGAATCAGGGTCTCGAGCCCCTGGCGATCGCGCAGCATGGTCGCGGCGCGCTCGGCATCGACACGATCGATCTCGGGACCGACGCGGACGCGGTAGTAGCGCTTGCCGTTGACCTCGGCCTGTTCGACGAAGGCCGAGTAGCCGGCGGCGCGCAACCGCGCCTCGAGCTCGGCGGCGCCGGCGGCGGTACCGAGGCTGGCGACCTGCACCACCCAGGAGGGCAACTGCGTGGCCGGCGCCTGCTGCTGACGCAGCTCTGGACGGGGCTGGACGCTCGGCGCAGGCTCGGGCTGCGGGCGGGACTGGCGCATCGGCTCCGGCTCCGGCACAGACTCCCGCGGCGTCTGGAAGGCAGCCTGAGGTTGGACCTGGGGCAGCGGCCTCGGCGCGATGACCTCGTCCACGTCCTCGTCGGGTGCCAGATAGGACTCGGAGCGGAAGCGATCGGCAAAGGGCGGCTGCTCGGGGATCGCGGCGGGGATCGGCTCGGGCGGGGTCAGCGGTGGTTGCTCGAAGAGCATGGGCACGAAGATCACCACCAGCGCGACGATTACCACCGCCCCTGTCAATCGTCTCTTGGCACCTTCACGCATGACACTTCACCCACGATAGCGAACGCAGCCGTCCGGCTGCGTGATGACTCGAATGGCACTCCCGGCCGAGGAGCGGGCCGGGACGCCCGCCCTGGCGAGAGTATATCAGCCGTGCCCGAGCACCCGCAGCGCCGCCCCGACGGTGGTGAAGGATCCACACACCAGCACGCAGTCCTCGCCCTCGCTGGCGGCATCGGCGCGCGCCAGCGCCTCCGCCGGATCGGCGCAGAGGCTACAGTCCTCGGCGGCGAGTCCGGCCGCACCCAGACGCGCGCGCAGCGTCTCGCGCGCCATGGCGCGGGCATCGTCGGTCTCGGTCAGGTACCAGTGCGTGACCTGATCGGCGAGCGCCGCAAACAGCGCCTCCGGCTCCTTGTCGGCGAGCATCGCCAACACCACCCGCACCGCCAGACCACGACTGGCGAAGGCGCGCAGATTGGTGGCCAACGCGGCGGCGGCCTGGGCGTTGTGGGCGACATCGAGGATATGGCTCGGCGTCCCCGGCAACACCTGGAAGCGCCCCGGCAGGCGGGCGCGCCCGAGCCCCTGACGCAAGGCGTTGCGCGGGATCGGCAGGCGCTCGCGCAGGGCATCGAGTGCGGTGATCGCCGCGGCGGCGTTGTCGCGCTGGAACTCGCCGCGCATCGCCGGCAACGGCAGCGCGTGACGGCGACCATCGGGGCCCTGCCACTCCCAGCCGGCCTCGGCGCCGTGACGGTCGAACTCCACACCCAGCTGCAGCGGACGCGCGCCGCAGCCGAGCGCGGCCTCGCGCAGCGCCGCCGGCGCGTCGCGCTGACCGATCACCGCGGCGCGAGCGGGACGGAAGATCCCCGCCTTCTCGCGGGCGATGTCATCGAGACTCTCGCCCAGCCAATCGGTATGGTCGAGCCCGATCGAGGTCACCACGGCGACATCGGCATCGATCAGGTTGACCGCATCGAGCCGTCCGCCGAGCCCGACCTCGAGCACCACCAGATCGAGCCCGGCGCGCGCGAAGAGATCGAGCGCGGCCAGGGTGGCGAACTCGAAATAGGTCAGCGAGATCTCGCCCCGGGCCTGGTCGATACGGTCGAAGGCGCCGATCAGCGCGGCGTCGTCAACCGGCTCGCCGTCGATGCGGATACGCTCGTTGTAGTGCACCAGATGCGGCGAGCCGTAGGTGCCGCAGCGATAACCGGCGGCCAGCGCGGTGGCCTCGAGCATGGCCACGCAGGAGCCCTTGCCGTTGGTGCCGGCGACGGAGATCACCGGGCAGGCGAAGCGACCGTGCTCGAGACGCCGCCACACCGCGCGGACCCGATCGAGCCCAAGCTCCATCGTCCGCGGGTGCAGCGCGGCCTGCCAGTCGAGCCAGGCCTCAAGGGTGTCGAAGCGCATCGTCAGACCGGCACCACGGTACGGCAGTAGCGCGGCCGGTGGCCGAGGATCGCCAGCAGGTCGGCGAGCCGCTCGCGCAGATCGCGACGATCGAGGATCATGTCGATCGCCCCCTTCTCGAGCAGGAACTCGCTGCGCTGGAAGCCCTCGGGGAGCTTCTCGTGCACGGTCTGTTCGATCACCCGCGGTCCGGCAAAGCCGATCAGCGCGCCGGGCTCGGCGATGTTGATGTCGCCGAGCATCGCCAGACTGGCCGAGACGCCGCCCATGGTCGGGTCGGTGAGCACCGAGACGAAGGGCAGTCCACGCTCGCGCATGCGCCCGAGCGCCGCGCTGGTCTTGGCCATCTGCATCAACGAGAACAGGCTCTCCTGCATCCGCGCGCCGCCACTGGCGGAGAAGCAGACATAGGGCGAGGACTGCTCGATCGCCGCCTCCACGCCGCGCACAAAGCGCTCGCCGACCACCGAGCCCATGGAACCGCCCATGAACTTGAACTCGAAGGCGCTGGCCACGATCGGCTCGCCCTTGAGCTCGCCGCGCATGGTGATCAGCGCCTCTTTCTCGCTGCTCTGCTTCTGCGCCTGGGCGACGCGATCCTTGTACTTCTTCAGGTCCTTGAACTTGAGCGGATCGAGCGACTCGAGCTCGGCGCCGATCTCCTCACGCGAGTCGGGGTCGAGAAAGGCCTCGAGACGCTTGCGCGCGGTGAGACGGTTGTGATGGTTGCACTTGGGACAGACCTCGAGATTGCGCTCGAGCTCGGCACGATAGAGGATCGCCTGACAGCCCGGACACTTGGCCCAGACGCCTTCGGGCACGGCGCGCTTGTTGCTCGCCTCGGTGCGGATGCGGCTGGTGACCAGTTTCTCGAACCAGCTTTTGCTCTTGTCGACTGCCTGCTTCACGATGTTACCTGCTCGGGTCGGTTGGCGGCCGCGTCGGCAGCGTCGATGGCGCCACGCAGCTCGGCGATGAAGTCCCCAATGGTCGGCGCAATCGCCTCGGGCGTCTCGGCCAGCGCCTCGATCTGCTTGACGATGGCGCTGCCGACGATCACCGCGTCGGCAACGGCGGCCACCCGCGCGGCGGTCTCGCCGTCCTTGATGCCGAAGCCGACACCAACCGGCAGCGGGATGCGCGCGCGGATGGTCTCGACCTTGGCGGCCACCTCGTCGACATCGAGGTTGGCCGCCCCGGTCACACCCTTGACCGAGACGTAGTAGACAAAGCCCGAGGCGACCTCGCCGATGCGCGAGATCCGCCGCTCGGTCGAGGTCGGCGCCAGCAGATACACCAGATCGACCGATTCGGTCCGCAGCGCCTGGACCAGCTCATGCCCCTCCTCCGGGGGCACGTCGACGATCAGCGCGCCGTCGAGCCCGGCCGCGGCGGCGGCGCGGGCGAAGCGCCCGTAGCCCATCACCTCGATCGGGTTGAGATAGCCCATGGCCACCACCGGGGTATCGGCATCACGCTCGCGGAACTGGCGCACCATCTCCAGCACCTCGCTGAGCGAGACACCGCGCGCGAGGGCGCGCTCGGTGGCGCGTTGGATCACCGGGCCGTCGGCGATGGGGTCGGAGAACGGCACCCCCAGTTCGATCAGGTCGGCGCCGGCTGCGACCATCGCATGCATCAGCTCGACGGTGGTCTCGGGACGCGGGTCGCCGGCGGTGATGAAGGGGATCAGCGCGGTACGATGCGCCGCGCGCAGCTGTTCGAAACGTGTCGAGATCCGGCTCATAGCGTCAACCCATCGAGTTTGGCGACCGTGTGCATGTCCTTGTCCCCGCGCCCGGAGAGGTTCACCAGGATGCTCTGATCGGAGCGCATCCCGGGAGCGATCTTCTGCACATAGGCCAGCGCATGGCTGGACTCGAGCGCGGGGATGATGCCCTCGGTGCGGGTGAGGTGGTGGAAGGCGTCGATCACCTCGGCATCGGTGACCGCGTCATAGCTGACACGGCCGCAGTCCTTGAGCCAGGCGTGCTCGGGGCCGACACCGGGATAGTCGAGCCCGGCCGAGATCGAGTGGGTCTCGATGATCTGGCCGTCGGCGTCCTCCATCAGATAGGTGCGGTTGCCGTGCAGCACCCCGGGGGTGCCGGCGCACAGCGGCGCGGCGTGACGGCCGGTGGCGATACCCTCGCCGCCGGCCTCGACCCCATAGATCGCCACCGAGGTGTCGCCGAGGAAGGGGTGGAACAGCCCGATGGCGTTGGAGCCGCCGCCGACACAGGCGACCAGGGCATCGGGCAGGCGCCCGGTACGCTCGAGCATCTGTGCCCGCGCCTCGCGACCGATCACCGTCTGGAAATCGCGCACCATCGCCGGATAGGGGTGTGGCCCGGCGACCGTGCCGATGATGTAGAAGGTGTTGTCGATGTTGGTGACCCAGTCGCGCATCGCCTCGTTCATCGCGTCCTTGAGGGTGCGCGAGCCGGACTTGACCGGCACCACCTCGGCGCCGAGCAGACGCATGCGATAGACGTTGGCCTCCTGGCGGGCGACGTCGACCTCACCCATGTAGACCACGCACTCGAGCCCGAGCCGCGCGGCGACCGTGGCGGTGGCCACGCCGTGCTGACCGGCGCCGGTCTCGGCGATGATCCGGGTCTTGCCCATGCGCCGCGCCAGCAGCGCCTGGCCGATGGTGTTGTTGACCTTGTGCGCGCCGGTGTGATTGAGGTCCTCGCGCTTGAGATAGATCTGCGCGCCGCCGAGCTCGCGGCTCCAGCGCTTGGCGTGATAGAGCGCCGAGGGGCGACCGACATAGTCGCGCAGATCGGCGTCGAGTTCGGCGAGGAACTCGGGATCCTCGCGAAACCGCTCATAGGCCTCGCGCAACTCGTCGAGCGCATAGACCAGCGTCTCGGGCACGAAGGTACCGCCATAGGGCCCGAAGTGACCATCGGCGTCGGGCAGGTCGTAGTGCCCCTGGCTGGCGGCCCGCTGGCTCAGCGGACGCGTGCTATCGGCATCTGTCGCCATCTCTTACCCCTGTCATGAAGGCGGAAATCTTTGCGTGATCCTTGACCCCTTTCGACGCCTCGACGCCACCACTGACGTCGACGCCGAAGGGCCGCACCGCGGCGATCGCCGCGGCGACGTTGTCCGGTGCGAGACCACCGGCGAGCACGATCTCGCCGCGCAGCGCCTGCGGGATCCGCGCCCAGTCGAAACGCTCCCCGGTGCCCCCGGCGACCCCGGCGCGATAGGTATCGAGCAACAGCCCGGCGCCGCCGGCATAGCGCGCGCGCACCGCCTCGAGCACGATACCCGGGCGCATCCGCACCGCCTTGATCCAGCGCCGCCCGAAGGCCGCGCAATACTCGGGCGACTCCTCGCCGTGGAACTGCAGCAGCTCCAGCGGCACCTGGCGCAGGGTCTCGCGCACCCGCTCGGGGTCGGCGTCGACGAACAAGCCCACGGCGGTGACGAAGGGCGGCAACCGCTCGCACAGTGAGCGCGCCTGCGCGATGGAGACGGCGCGCGGGCTGTCGGGATGGAACACCAGCCCGACGGCGTCGGCGCCGGCGGCGGCCGCCGCGTCGATGTCCGCCGCGCGGGTCAGCCCACAGATCTTAACCCGGGTCCTGATCATGGCGTAAACCTCCCGGGGCCTCAGTCCGCCGCCAGCCGCTGCAACGGCGTGCGATACACCGCCTGCGGCAGGGCGAAGTGTTCGGGATAGTCGGCGCGCACGAAAAACAGCCCCTGGGGCGGTGCGGTGACGCCACCGCGGGTACGATCGCAGACCTCCAGCAGTTCGCGGGTCCAACCGACCTCGGCCTCACCGCGACCGATCGCCACCAGCACCCCGGCGATGTTGCGCACCATGTGATGGAGGAAGCCGTTGGCACCGATACGCAGGACCACCAGATCGTCCTCGGCGTCGACCTCGAGATAGTGCACCCGGCGCACCGGGCTCTTGGCTTGGCAGGCCACGGCGCGGAAGCTCGAGAAGTCGTGCTCGCCGACCAGCGCGCGCGCGGCCTCGCGCATCCGCGCCAGGTCAAGGGCGTCGTGGACCCAGACGGCACGGTTGCGCGCGAGCGGCGAGCGGGTGCGACGCACCTGCAGCTGATAGCGATAGTGGCGCGCCACCGCGCTGAAACGCGCATGGAAATCGCCCTCGACCCGGTGCGCCCAACGCACCGCCACGTCGGGCGGCAGGTTGACGTTGGTGCCGAGCACCCAGGAGCGCTCGCTGCGCGAGGCGGTGGTGTCGAAGTGCACCACCTGCTCGAAGGCATGGACGCCAGTATCGGTGCGCCCGGCGCACTGTACGCCGAGCGGATGATCGGCGACCCGCGAGATCGCCGCCTCGAGGCATTGTTGCACGGTGCGCACCCCGACCTGGGTCTGCCAGCCGTGGAAGTCAGAGCCGTCGTACTCGACGCCCATCACGATTCGTCCAGGCGTCACGCCGGTCTCTCTCCTGTGAATGGCTGCAGGGACACGGACGTGTCCCACCCCCGCCGCGCGGGGGCGATCGATCGTTTCATGCGCGCCCCGTCACCCCAGCTTGTCGAGGAGTTGACGAGCCTCCTGGCGCTGGTCCTCGCGGCCGTCGGCGATCACCTCTTCGAGGATCCCGCGCGCGGCTTCCTTGTCGTCCATGTCGAGATAGGCACGGGCGAGATCGAGCTTGGTGGCGTTCTCGTCCCACAGCCCGGAGTCCATCTCCCACTGCGAGAGCAGGAACTCGCTGGGGTCGGTATCGGCCACCGGCTTGACCTCGCCCCCGCCCGCGGGACGGGCAGAGGACTCGGGCGCGAGCGGCTGGGGCGTGCTCTGCGGCGCCAGGTCGGTATCGGAGAAGCCGTCGAGATCCTCCAGGGTCAGCATCAGCTCGGAGTCGTCGGCGGCGGACTTCGAGGCCGCGCCGGGATCGAGCGACGCCTCGGGGGCGGATGGACGCGAGGCCGCAATCCGCTCGCCACCGGCGCCATCGCCACGGGCGGGGGGCGGTGTCTTGGCCGCCGCAGGCTCCTCGAGATCGGTGTCGTCGAACAGCAGCGGCAGATCGAAGTCATCGTCCCTGGCCTCGGGCTCGGGCCGGGGCTTGTCCTCGGAGGGTGCGGGCGCCGGATCGGCGACATCCTCGAGATGCAGGGAGATCGACTCCTGCGAGGCCGATGGCAGGTCGAGCCCCGCCGCTTCGACATCGCCAACCGGCGGTGGCGCGGCCTCTGCACCGCTGCCGGCGGCAAGGGCCGAGTGCATCTCGAGCAGACGCTGCCACCCCGTCGGATCGATGCGCTTGCCATCGGCGGCGCGACCGTCCTCGAGCAACGCCTCCAGGGCCGCGACATCGCGCGTGGCGAAGTACGCCTCGGCGAGCTTGAGCCGCAGATCCATCCGCTCCGGCGCGGCATCGAGTTCGCCGCGCAACAGCCGCACCGCCTCGTCATAGCGACCATAGGCGATATAGATATCGGCCTCGGAGAGCGGATCGGCCTCGTCGAGGGTCGAGTCGAACTGGGTGAGCGAGGAGAAGGGCGAGCCCGAGGCATCCTCGTCGGCCAGGGCCGACAGCTCCGCCGCCTCGCTGATCCGGGTGTCCTGCTCGGCGGTGCGACGCGCCGGCACGTCGAGCGGCTCGAACTCGGACTCGATATCCAGGGTCGAGACCAGCTCGGTGTCCTCACGCTGGCGCCGGCGTGAGGACCACCAGGAAAAGCCGATCAGCCCGAGCGCGGCGATCGCGGCGAATCCGGCCAGCGGCAACAGCAGCGCGTGCCAGAGCGAGTCGGACGCCTCGGGCGTCGGCTCGACGACTGGCTGTGGCGGCTGGCGCGGCGACTTGCTCGGCGCCGGCTCGCTGACGGTGGACGCCTCCCGCTCGCTCACCACGGGCGCGGGCGTCTCGCTCGCTGCGGGCTCGGTCACGGATTCGGGCGCGGCAACGACCGAAGGGGCCATCGGCTCGGCGGCGGCCGTCGAGTCGCCATCGTCCACCGCCGTCGTGGCCGCCGTCTGCAGCCGCACCACCTCGGCATTGCGGGCGCGCAGCAACTCCTTGATCTCGACGAGCTGGGATTCGAGCTCGCGGATGTGCGCGCGCAGCTCCAGCGTCTCCTGACGGGCGCTCTCGTGCGCCTGCATCACCGTCATCAGCTCTTGCTCGAGCGCCACCACCTCAGCCGAGCGCGCCGGCGATGAGGTGCCGCCGGGTTGCGCCTCGTCGTCACCACCGGGCATCTCGCCGACCTCGCCGGCGATCCTCAGCCGCGCCGGCTCGGGCGGTGGCGGCGCCAGGGGCGCGCGGTTGACCGACTCGCCCCGCATCGCCGCCTGGAACTCGGTCTGCGCGACCGCCGGATCGAGTGCGAACAGCTCCTCGGCGGAGGGGATGGTCAGGGTCTCGCCGGCGACCAGACGGTTGATGTCACCGCGGATGAAGGCGTCCTGGTTGGCGCGATAGAGCGCCATCGCGGTCTGCGCCAGGCTCGCCCCCTGGGACTTGGACTCGAGCGCGAACTGCCACAGCCCCATCCCCTCGGGGACCGGGCCGACCTGGACGGGGAAGACCGAGGGATCGACGCCCTCGGGCAGCTCGATGGCGGCAGGCGCTGACTGCGGACTCGGCGCGGTCTGTTCGAGGGGCGCGCGCGAGGGCGTCGGCGTACGTGCGGGCCGCTCGGAGACCCGCGGCGCGGTGACTGCCGGGGCACGCGACGGGGTGCTCACCGGCGGGTCGAGGAGCACGGTATAGCCGCGCACCAGCTGACCCTCGGGCCAGGTGGCCGCGACCAGGAAGTCGAGATAGGGCTCGCGGATCGGCTCCCGACTGGTGATCCGGACGATCGGCAGTCCGCCCTCGCTGACCGCGGGTTCGAACTCGAGCTGGGTGAGATAGTGATACCGCTCGAGCCCGGCCCGATTGAAAGCCTCGGCGGGCGCCAGCTCGATGCGTACCGTATCCAGGGTATCCGGGTCGACGTCGATGAGCGCGATGTCGCCCCGGAAGGGCTGGTTCAACGCCGAGTACGTCTGCAGGCCTCCCAGCCCGAGCGCACCCGCGTCGGTCACGACCAGGGTCAGCGCCAGGACCGACGCCAGAGTGAGATTGCGAGACATCGTCCTCCCTCATGCACCTTGTGCAGCGACGATCCGTCGGCCGGATCCCGAGCGACTCCCGACGGGCCGAACGAAATGACTCCCGACTATATCCGATCGGTCGACGCGCACCAAGCAAACATCCTTGATTTCAGGCACCCTGCGCGAGCAGGATCGTGAGCATCCGCCGCAGCGGCTCGGCCGCGCCCCACAGCAGCTGATCGCCGACGGTGAAGGCCGAGAGATAGCGTGGACCGAGGTTCATCTTGCGCAGCCGCCCCACCGGCACCTCGAGCGTCCCGGTGACCGCCGCCGGCGAGAGTTCGCGCATGGTGCGCTCGCGCTCGTTGGGGATCACCCGCGCCCAGGGATTGGCCGCGGCGATCAGGCGCTCGATCTCGTCGAGTTCGAGATCACGCGCGAGCTTGATGGTCAGCGCCTGACTGTGACAGCGCATCGCGCCGATACGCACGCAGATCCCGTCGATCGGCAGCGGCGCGGCGGGGTCGATGCCGAGGATCTTGTTGGTCTCGGCCTGGCCCTTCCACTCCTCGCGGCTCTGACCGTTGTCGAGCTGGGTGTCGATCCAGGGGATCAGGCTGCCGGCGAGCGGTACCCCGAAACTCTCGGTCGGGAAGGCCGAGTCCCGCATCGCCGCGGTCACGCCGCGGTCGATCTCGAGGATCGCCGAGCCGGGATCGGCCAGCTGCGGCGCGACTGACTCGTGCAGCGCATCCATCTGCGCCAGCAGCTCGCGCATGTTGCGTGCACCGGCGCCCGAGGCGGCCTGATAGGTCATGGCGCTGACCCACTCCACCGCGCCGGCGCGGAACAGCCCGCCGATGGCCATCAGCATCAGACTGACGGTGCAGTTGCCGCCGACGAAGTCACGCCGACCGGCGGCGAGCGCCGCGTCGATGACCTCGCGATTGACCGGGTCGAGGACGATGGTCGACTCCGGCGCCATGCGCAGCGCCGAGGCGGCGTCGATCCAGTAGCCGTCCCAGCCGCGCGCACGCAGCTGCGGGTGGACGCGCTTGGTGTAGTCGCCGCCCTGACAGCTGAGGATGACGTCCATCTCCGCCAGCGCGTCGAGCGAATCGGCGTCGCGCAGCGGTTGGGCGCCCCGCCCCACATCGGGACCGGGCTGCCCGGCCTGCGAGGTGGAGAAGAACACCGGCTCGGTGATGTGCGCGAAGTCCCCCTCGGCACGCATCCGCTCCATCAACACGGAGCCCACCATGCCTCGCCAGCCGACGAAACCAACCCGTTGCATTGTTCTCACCCCACAGTCATCTGATCTGGATTCGCCCGCCGGGGCGGCGCGTCGGCATACCGACGCGTTCCGTCCCGACCGGCGTTCGGCGCGATCGGCTCAGGCGCGCAGCGCCGCGACCACCGCATCGCCCATCTCGGCGGTGCCGACCTGGCGCATGCCCTCGGACATGATGTCGCCGGTGCGCAGGCCCTGATCGAGCACCTTGGAGACCGCCGCCTCGATGCGATCGGCCGCCTCGCCCGCGTCGAGCGAGTAGCGCAGCATCATCGCCACCGAGAGGATGGTGGCCAGCGGGTTGGCGATGCCGCGACCGGCGATATCGGGGGCCGAGCCGTGGATCGGCTCGTACATGCCCTGGCCCTCGGCGTTGAGCGAGGCCGAGGGCAGCATGCCGATCGAGCCGGTGAGCATGGCCGCGCAGTCGGAGAGGATGTCGCCGAACATGTTGGTGGTGACCATCACGTCGAACTGCTTGGGCGCGCGCACCAGCTGCATCGAGGCGTTGTCGACATACATGTGCGAGAGTTCGATCTCGGGGTAGTCGGCGGCGGTCTCGATCGCCACCTCGCGCCACATCTCGGTGACCTCGAGCACGTTGGCCTTGTCGACCGAGCACACCCGCTTGCCGCGCTTCATGGCGATGTCGTAGGCAACGCGGCAGATGCGCTTGACCTCCGACTCCTTGTAGCAGAGGGTGTTGTAGCCGTAGCGCTCGCCCGACTCCAGGGTCTCGACGCCGCGCGGCTCACCGAAGTAGATGCCGCCGGTCAGCTCGCGCACGATCATGATGTCGAGCCCGGAGACCACCTCGGACTTGAGGGTGGAGGCGTCGGCCAGCTGCGGGTAGAGGAAGGCCGGGCGCAGGTTGGCAAACAGCCCCAGGCCGGCGCGCAGCCCGAGCAGACCGCGCTCGGGGCGCTTGGAGAAATGCAGCGGTTCCCACTTCGGCCCACCCACGGCGCCGAGCAGCACCGCATCGGAGGCCTTGGCCGCCTCCAGGGTGGCCGCCGGCAGCGGATCGCCGCAGTCGTCATAGGCCGCACCGCCGACCAGGGCCTCTTCCATGGTCACGTCGATCGCGCCCTCGGCCTGCAGCGCGTCGAGCACCTTGATCGCCTCGGCGACGATCTCGGGACCGATACCGTCACCGGCGAGAACCAGAATCTTCTTGCTCAAGGGATTTCTCCGAATACTTGGACGATGGCCGCCCGAACGGCGGCCGTCAGGACCCGCCCGCGCCGCGACGGCGCGGGCGACCGGGTCAGATGAACAGCCAGGGCGCCTCGGCGCGACGGCGCTCCTCGTAGGCGCGGATGGTGTCGACCTCCTGCAGGGTGAGGCCGATGTCGTCGAGCCCCTCGATCAGCCGGTGCTTGTTGCCGGCGTCGATGTCGAAGGCGATGCGGGTGGCGTCATCGAGGATCAGCGTCTGACCGGGCAGGTCGACGGTGATGCGCAGCGCCTCGGGACCGGTCGCCTTGCCGAACAGGGCGTCGATCACCGGGGCCGGCAGCACGATCGGCAGGATGCCGTTCTTGAAACAGTTGTTGAAGAAGATGTCGGCGAAGCTCGGTGCCAGGATCACCCGCAAGCCGAAGTCGGCCAGTGCCCAGGGGGCGTGCTCGCGCGAGGAGCCGCAACCGAAGTTCTCGCGCGCGAGCAGGATCTCGGCGCTGGCGTAACGATCGTCGTTGAGCACGAACTCGGGGTTGAGCGGACGGTTGCTGCAGTCCATCCCCGGCTCGCCGTGATCGAGATAGCGCAGCTCGTCGAACAGATAGGGACCGAAGCCGGCGCGCTGGATGCTCTTGAGGAACTGCTTGGGGATGATCGCGTCGGTGTCGATGTTGGCCCGATCGAGCGGCGCCACCACGCCGGTGAAGTTCTTGAACGCTTCCATCACAGCTCCCTCACGTCGACAAAGTGCCCGGTCACCGCGGCGGCGGCGGCCATGGCGGGACTCACCAGGTGGGTGCGACCACCCTGCCCCTGACGGCCCTCGAAGTTACGGTTGGAGGTCGATGCGCAACGCTCGCCCGGCTCCAGACGGTCGGCGTTCATCGCCAGACACATCGAGCAGCCCGGCTCGCGCCACTCGAACCCGGCCTCGGCGAAGACCTTGTCGAGCCCCTCGGCCTCGGCCTGCTCTTTCACCAGACCCGAGCCCGGCACCACCATCGCCAGCTTGATGCCGGGGGCGACCTTGCGGCCCTTGGCGATCTCGGCGGCGGCGCGCAGATCCTCGATGCGCGAGTTGGTGCAGGAGCCGATGAAGACCTTGTCGGGACGGATGTCGGTAATCGCCATCCCCGCCTCGAGCCCCATGTACTCGAGCGCGCGACGGATGCTGGCGGCCTTGACCGCGTCGGCCTCGGCGGCCGGATCCGGCACCCGGCCGTTGATGTCGAGCACCATCTCGGGCGAGGTGCCCCAGGTGACCTGCGGCGCGATGCTGGCGGCGTCGATCTCCACGACCTCGTCGAACGCGGCGCCCGGATCGGTGACCAGGGTGCGCCAGTGCGCGGCGGCACGCTCGAACAGCTCACCCTCGGGGGCCAGCGGACGCCCGCGCATGAACTCCACGGTCTTCTCGTCGACGCCGATCAGCCCGGCGCGCGCCCCGGCCTCGATGGCCATGTTGCAGACCGTCATGCGCCCTTCCATGGTCAGCGCCTCGATCGCCTCGCCGGCGAACTCGATGACATAGCCGGTGCCACCGGCGGTGCCGATCTTGCCGATCACTGCAAGCACGATGTCCTTGGCGGTGACGCCCTCGCCGAGCTGGCCGTCGACGCGGATCAGCATCGACTTCGACTTGCGCTGGATCAGACACTGGGTGGCCATCACGTGCTCGACCTCGGAGGTGCCGATGCCGAAGGCCAGGGCGCCGAAGGCGCCGTGGGTGGCGGTGTGGGAGTCACCGCAGACAACGGTCGAACCCGGCAGGGTGAAGCCCTGCTCGGGACCGATCACGTGCACCACGCCCTGGCGCTGGTCGGACATCGGGAACTCGCGGATGCCGAACTCGGCGCAGTTGGCGTCGAGGGTCTCGACCTGCAGTCGCGAGACCGGGTCGGCGATGCCCTGGGCACGGCCACTGGTGGGCACGTTGTGATCCGGCACCGCGAGGTTCGCGGTGGTACGCCACGGCTGGCGCCCGGCCAGACGCAGCCCCTCGAAGGCCTGGGGCGAGGTGACCTCGTGGATCAGCTGACGATCGATATAGAGCAGTGCCGTGCCGGTCTCGTCGACGCGCACGACGTGCTCATCCCAGAGTTTGTCGTAGAGGGTCCTGGCGCCCATAGACTCTGTCCTCGGTGCGAACGGTGCGAAAAAGGGAATCCCCTAGAGTAGTCCGCTGAGGGGTAAAACTCAATTCTCACCATCGAGATCACGCCCTTGCGCCCACACCGGCTCGATCTGGAAGGGTTCGTCGGCGATCGGATCGATGGTGATCCAGACCCCACCGATCGAGGGCGACCCCGGCACCTCGACACGTACCAGCCGGTCACCCGCCCCACCCTGCAGCGGTCGATCGTGACGCAGCCGGTGGGTGTCGCCGTGCAGCGCCAGCACCGGCCCGGGAAAGCGCGCCAGGGTCTCGGCGAGGGCCTCGCGCACCCAGCCCAGCGCCCGCGGGGCGCGGCGGCGCTCGAACAGCGGATCGACATGGAAGACCACCACCAGCGCATCGAGTCCCGCCACCCGGGCCGCGTCGGCCGCCTCGCGCAGCAACGCGCGATTGGCCGCGCGCCGCGCCGCCGACTCGGCCTGTGCACGCGGCTCGGCCCGGCGCGCGCCATCGTGACTGCCGACCACGTGCAACACGACGAACATCACCCGACGATGAACGAAGCGGTAGAGTTCGGGATAGTCGGGCGTTGCGGCCCGGGCGCCGAGCTGCCCGAGCCGCAGCACGGCGGGGTCTTCAAAGAAGAGCGCGCGCACCCGCGCGAGCCGCTGCAACGGATCGTGGCCGCCGGCCAGCAGACGATGGCAATCGGTCCATTCGTTGTCGCCCGGGGTGTAGACCACCGGCACCGGCTGTGCCGCGAACAACCCGGCGATCCCCGCCAGCTGGGCGTCGGTGCACGGCTGCGAGCCGCTCTTGATGTCACCGACATGGATCAGAAAGGGGCTGCCCTCGGCAGCGGCATGCGTGAACAGCGCCCGCAACCCGGCCAGCTCGGACCCGCCGTAGGGGAGATCACCGACGGCGAACACCCGCCAGGGCGCGGCACCCGCGGCGAGCGGCAGCCACAGCGCCAGCAGGGTACAGAGCAGTGTCGTACGCATCTTCATCAGGACTCCTCGGGCATGGAACGGCGCAGCAGCGGCTGGATCTCCGATCGTGCTCCCCGGGCGGGCGGCGATCCGCGTAGAATCGTGCCATGGATACAACCGATCCCACACCCTATGCCGACCTCGGCCCCGACCGCATCCTCGATGCCATCGAGTCGGTCGACCTGGTCCCCGACGGGCGCATGCTCGCGCTCAACAGCTACGAAAACCGCGTCTACCAGATCGGTCTCGACGAGACCACGCCGGTGGTGGTCAAGTTCTATCGCCCCGGTCGCTGGAGCGATGCGGCGATCGCCGAGGAACACGACTTCGCCACCGAGCTGGCAGAGCGCGAAATCCCGGCGATCGCGCCGCTGCGTATCAAGGGGGAGACGCTGCACCACTTCGCCGGACACCGCTTCTCGGTCAGCCCGAGACGCGGCGGGCGCGACCCCGAGCTCGACGACCCCGAGGTGCTGGAGTGGGTCGGGCGCTTCATCGGCCGCATCCACGCCGTCGGCGCCACCCGCCCCTTCGCGCACCGCCCGCGACTCGACATCGACGCCTTCGGCACCGGCCCGCGCGTGTTGCTGCTCGATCAAGAGTGGATCCCCGCCGAGCTGCGCGAGACCTACACCGAGGTGAGCGCTAGCGCGCTCGCGGCGGTCGCCGAGTGCTACGCGCGCGCCGGACGGGTACGCGAGATCCGGCTGCACGGCGACTGCCATCGCGGCAACCTGCTGTGGACCGACGCCGGACCGCACTTCGTCGACTTCGACGACGCGCGCAGCGGCCCGGCGGTGCAGGATCTGTGGATGCTGCTCTCGGGAAGCCGTGCCGAGCAGAGCCGACAGCTCGCCGACGTGCTCGCCGGCTACGAGGACTTCTGCGATTTCGACGTGCGCGAGCTGCACCTGGTCGAGGCGCTGCGCACCCTGCGCCTGATCCACCACGCTGCCTGGCTGGCGCGGCGCTGGCAGGACCCGGCCTTTCCCGCCGCCTTCCCCTGGTTCGCCACCACGCACTACTGGGAACAGCACATCGCCCAGCTGCGCGAGCAGCTCCTCGCCATGGAGGCCGGACCACTATGGCCCGCCTGAACACGCCAAGCCCCGTGGTGAAGACGAGCGCCTGCCCCTGCGGCAGCGGCAAGGCGCTCGCGGAGTGCTGCGGGCCTTATCTGGCCGGGGAGGCGCACGCCGAGAGCGCCGAGCGGCTGATGCGCTCGCGCTACACCGCCTTCACCCTGGAGGCGTACGATTATCTGCGCGCCACCTGGCACCCCGAACACTGCCCGAGTGATCTCGGCCCCGACGATCCGCCACCGCGTTGGCTCGGACTGCGCATCCTCGCCAGCAGCGCCGGCGGCCCCGACGACGACCAGGGCACGGTCGAGTTCGTCGCCCGCTACAAGATCGGCGGTCGCGCACATCGGCTGCACGAGCGCAGCCGCTTCATCCGGCTCGAGGGACACTGGGTCTATGTCGACGGAACCTTTCCCGCGACACGCACGACGAACTGAAACACCGCCGGGCATCGCCCGGCCCCGATCATCCAAGCCAGAAACACCGAGGAATCAGACATGAGAGACGATCACCGACGACCGACCCGCGAAGAATTCACGGTCGCCGGCGGCGCGCTGGTCGACAAGATCAAGGAACTGGTGCGCCAGGGCAACGTCAGACGGCTGATCGTGCGCCGCCCCAGCGGCCAGATCCTCACCGACGTCCCGCTCAATGCCGGACTCGGCGTCGCCGCGGCGCTCACCCTGATCGCCCCGGTGCTCACCGCGCTCGGTGCCATCGCCGCACTGCTCGCACAGTTCCGCATCGAGATCGAGCGCGACCCGGGCCAGCCGCGCGGCCCCTACCCCGACGACCGTCGCTAGTCACCCCGCCCCGGCGGCACCGGCCGCGACCGCGGCCGATCATCTGTATCAACGAGAAACCGGAGGTTCACGATGAAGCAGATCAAGCAGACCGAGGACTATGTGATCTACCAGAAGCGCACCGGGCGCTATGCCGTGCGCGACCCACGCGAGAAGCGCTGGATCAACGGCGAGGCCAAGGAGACGATCCTGCGCACCGAGCAGCTCATCCCCGCAACCGGCGCAACACGCCAGACGGAGCGCGCCGACTGACCGCGCCGCGCGCCCCGGGGCGGGACTGCCCGGGGCGCGCGTTTGATCGTATGATGTCCGTCGAACCAGCGAGCAGCAAGATCTCGACGCGCTCGTACCGGCACGACGGACAATCAGCAAGACGGCATGATTAAAAAGATCCGTATCGATCAGCTTCGCCCGGGGATGCACATCCATGATCTCAACTTCGGCTGGACCGATCACCCCTATGTGCGCAACGACTTCCTGATCGAGGACGAACAGTCCCTGGCGCAGGTGCGCAGCCTCGGCATCCGCGAACTCTACATCGACACCGACAAGGGGCTCGACGTCGCCAGCGCACCGAGCCGCCTGGAGGTCGAGGCGGCGCTCGAACGCGAAATGGTCGAGGTCGCCGACAACTCCCCGGACCCCCATCAGCCAACCACCCTCGAGGACGAGCAGGAGCAGGCCCGCAAGGTCCACCGCGAGGCCAACCAGCTGATTCGCGAGCTGATGGAGGACGTACGCCTGGGTCGTCAGATCGACGTCGAGCGCACCGACCCGGTGATCAGTCGCATGGTCGGCTCGATCTTCCGCAACCGCGACGCGCTGCTCGGGCTGACGCGGATCCGCCGCATGGACCGCTACACCTTCGAGCACTCGGTCAACGTCGCCGTGCTGATGACCTCCTTCGCCACCACGATGAAGCTCTCCCCCGAGCTGGTCCACCAGATCGGCGTCGGTGCCCTGCTCCACGACATCGGCAAGACCCTCACCCCCCCCGAGGTGCTCAACAAGCCCGGACGACTGAACGCCGCCGAGGTCGAGATCATACGCGGTCACGTCGTCGACAGCCGCGACATCCTCGCCCGCGCCCCCGGCATTCCACCAGTGGCCCTGGCCGTCGCCGCCGAGCATCATGAGCGCATCGACGGCAACGGCTACCCCGACGGCAAGATCGGCGACCAGATCAGCAGATACGGACGCATGGCGGCGATCGTCGACGTCTACGACGCCATCACCTCCGATCGCGTCTATCACAAGGGCATGGACCCTCACCGGGCGCTACGCAAACTGCTCGAGTGGAGCAGTCATCATCTCGATGCCGGGCTGGTGCAACACTTCATCCGCTGCGTCGGCATCTACCCGGTCGGCACCCTGGTCCGACTCAAGAGCCAGCGCCTCGCGGTGGTGGTCGGTACCGGGCGCAGCGGCGTGCGCCACCCCAAGGTACGTCTGGTGCTCGATATCCAGCGCCGCCGTTATCTTCCACCCGACGAGCTGGACCTGTCCGATCCCGCGATCGAGGCCGAGGAGTCGATCCTCAGCGCCGAGCCGCCCGAACGCTGGGGCATCCGCCCGGAGGACCTGCTGCAGCCCCTGCCATGAACGCTGGCATGCAGTCCGACCTCGCGACGAACAATGGAGACTGTCCACGGTGATCAAGAAGATCGCGATCGACCAGCTGCGCCCCGGCATGCACGTCCATGACCTCAACTTCGGCTGGTCCGACCACCCGCTCGCGCGCAGCGACTTCCTCCTTGAGGATGCGCGCGCGCTGGCGCAGATCCGCAGCCTCGGCATCCGTGAACTCTACATCGACACCGACAAGGGCCTCGACATCGCCGACGCCCGCACCCAGAACGAGGTCGAGCAGGACCTCGAGCAGGAAATGACCCAGGTTGCACTCGCCCAACCGCCCGAGCAACCGCCGACTCCGCTGGCTACCGAACTCAGACGCGCCCGCCCGCTCCAGCGTCAGGCCCTCGAGCTGATCCGTCGCGCCATGGAGCAGACCGGACGGGGCCAACCACCCGAGCTGCCGCCGCTGACCGAGTTGATCGAAGCGCTGATGGACTCGCTCGAGCGCAATCGCGACGCCCTGCTCGGTCTGACCCGGGTCCGACGCATCGGGCGCTACACCCTAGAGCACTCGTTCAACGCCGCAGTCCTCACCATCGCCTTCGCCCGCACCCTCGGACTCGAACGCGCCCATACCGCCGAGATCGCGCTCGGCGCCCTGCTCCACGACATCGGCAAGAGCCTGATCCCGGAGGGGATCGTCAACAAACCAGGCGCACTCACCGATGACGAGCTCGCCCTGGTGCACGCTCATGTGCTGCACGCCCACGAGCTGTTGCGCACCCTCCCCGGCATGCCCGAGGCCGCGCTGAGGCTGATCGCCGAGCACCACGAACGCCTGGACGGCTCGGGCTATCCACGCGGACGGCGCGGACTGGAGATCTCGCGCCAGGGGCGGATGGCGGCGATCATCGATGTCTATGACGCGATCACCGCCGACCGGGTCTACCAGACCGGCCTTGAGCCACACCTGGCGCTGCGCAAGCTGCTCGAGTGGAGCCGTTTCCACTTCGACGCCGACCTGGTCCAGCGCTTCATCCGCTGTCTCGGGATCTATCCGGTCGGCAGCCTGGTGCGACTCGACAGCGGCCTGCTCGGCGTGGTGGTGGGCGGCGGGCGCAAGGGACCCTTGCAGCCCGTGGTTCGGGTGTTCATGAACGCCAACCAGCGCCGCAGCGTGGCGCTGTACGATCTCGATCTCTCCGCCCCCGGGATCGGCGACCGGATCAGCGGTATCGAGTCGCCCGCCCACTGGCGCATGCGCCCCGAGGTGGTCCTGCTCCACACGCTCGGCTAACCCGCCCGTCCACAGGAGACCGCACCATGCCCAACCGCCAGCACCCATTCGCCCGGATCCCGCTCGCGCTCGCCCTCGGCGGCGCGCTCCAGGCCGGCGCCGCCGATGAGTTGCGACTCGACGACAGCGCCCGCGAGGGGCTCGGGGTGACCATCTACAACGAGGACCTGGCGCTGGTACGGGACCGGCGCCGGGTCGAGCTTGCAGCGGGCGAAAACCGCATCGCCTGGCGCAACGTCTCGGCCGAGATCCGCCCGGAGACGGCCCTGCTCTCCGCACCCGAGGGCGGCGGCACACTGCGACTGCTGGAACAGAACTTCGACTACGACCTGCTCACCCCCGAGAGCCTGCTGCAGAAGTACGTCGGACGCGAGATCGAGGTGGTGCGCACCGACGCCGAGGGCGAGCGTACCCGTGAACGTGCCCGGGTGCTGGCGGCCAACGGTGGCGTGGTGCTGCGCTACGACGATCGTATCGAGACCGAGGTGGTCGGCCACCTGATCTATCCCGACGTCCCCACCGACCTGCGCGATCAGCCGACCTTGGTGCTGCATCTCGAGACCGAGGCGGCGGGCGCGCGCGCGCTCGAACTCTCCTATCTCAGCGGCGGGCTGTCCTGGCGGGCCGACTATGTCGCCGAGCTCGACCCCGAGCACAACGATCGCATGACCCTCAACGCCTGGGTCACGCTCGACAATCGTAGCGGCGTGGCCTATCGCGACGCCCGTCTCCAGCTCGTCGCCGGCGAACTCAACCAGGTGCGCGAGCGCGTCAGCGCGATAAAGTCCATACGCTTCGGGGTAAACATGGCCGAGGATGCCATGCCCGCGCGCGAACAGCTCGACGCCTATCATCTCTACACCCTGCCCCGGCGCACCGATCTGCTCAACAACCAGACCAAGCAGGTCGCGCTGTTCGCCGCCGAGGCGATCCCGGTCGAGCGCCTGCTGGTGGTGAACGGACGACAGCTCGGCGCCCGCAACGGCGACGGCTGGAGTCGCCTGCCGGTGCGTACCACCCTGAGCTTCGTCAACGACGCAGCGGGACCGGACATGCCGCTGCCGCGCGGGGTAATCCGAGTCTATGCGCAAGACAGCGACGGACAGGCCCAGTTCGTCGGCGAGGACGCCATCGACCACACGCCCACTGATCAGCGTGTCACCCTGACCCTCGGCGAGAGCTTCGACGTCACCGCCCGGCGCCGCCAGACCGACCTCGAACGGATCGGCGACGACACCGTCGAACTCGGCTTCGAGCTTGAGCTGGCCAACGCCCGGGACACGGCGACGACGGTCGAGGTGCGCGAGCGCATCTCCGGCGACTGGCGCATGCTCGACGAGAGCGCCGACCACACCAAGGCCGCCGCCGACCTCGCGGTGTGGCGTTTGGAGGTGCCCGCCGAGGGACGCACCACCCTGACCTGGCGGATCCGCATCGAGCGCTGAGACAAACCAGCACCCAAGGCAGACGTTGGGTTGCCGAAAACGGCAACCCAACCTACGAAGGCTCGGCGATCAGCGATCAGAAGATTGAACCGCCAAGATACCGTCTTGCCCGTCAATCGCCGATCATGCACACCAACCTCCCCGACTGGAGGCTGGAAGCTGATCGCTGGAAGCTGGTTCGAACCGCCAAGGCGCCAAGAGCGCGAAGATGAAGAAAGGCTTCCAGCCGCCAGCCTCCAGTGAGGGGGCAGGGTTGTCTCGTCGCGTCGCGGTTGACCGCAAACCGACACTGGAGGCTGTTTGCTGAAGGCTGGTCGCTTTCTTCGTGTCCTTTGGGTCTTTGCGGTTCAATCCCCTGGCGGCTGGGTCAAACGTCGAGCATCAGCTTGCGCGGCTTGCGCATCCCGGCGATCTTGCACGCCTGCTGGCCGTAGCCGCGCGGGAACAACCGATAGAGCGCGCGGCGGGTCGCCTGCTCCGCGCCCCAGAGATCGCGCATGTGCGCGAGCACCCGCCGCGCCTCGGGGACCGACTCGGTGCGTTCGAAGCGCTCACGCACGAAGCGCACGATCTCCAGCCGCGAGGCGTCGAGCTCCAGCCCATCCTCGGCCGCAAGCGCCTCGGCGAGCGCCGGCGTCCACATCGCGGGATCGAGCAGATAACCCTCCTCGTCTCGCGCGATCCCCTCCAACAGCCCAGAATCCGAACCCTGCATCTCCCCACCCTCCATCCAACGCCCGAACCCTGGAGATGGGGCCAGAAGAACCCGGACCACAAGGACTCAAGCGAGCGGTCAGCCCCAGCGGCGCTTCGATCCAACCGAAGCCGCAGGGCACGCCGCGCTGGCAACTGATCGCTGCAGCCCTTCGCGCCCTTCGAGGCTTTGCGGTTCAATTCTGCTGGCGGCTGGCGGCTGGCGGCTGGCGGCTGGCGGCTGACTTGACACCCCCACCCCGGGCGGCGAGAATCGCGGCCCACTCCGAGGGGAGTAGTCTCCCGCGCAGCGCGCGGGGCATCCGTCAACAGACTTGGCGATCGCCATGGCGGATGCGGCCCGACGGGCTTGACGAGACCTCGAGCACGAACGCGACGGCCAATGGGCCGGGCGCGCGTCATCGTGTTCGAGTCTTGTGCCTGCGCCCGGCCTCGAGGATCCCATCCGATGTCACCTCCGACGACCACGGCCCAGCGCCGTTCACCGCGCACCGCCACGCCCCAAGCGATCGAGGGGTACGCAGCGGCATGATCGATACCACCATGATCTCGACCGATGGCGGCACACTGTTCGCCACATTCGCGCTGGTCGCACTCGCCGAGATGGGCGACAAGAGCCAGCTGGTGTGCATGGCGCTCGCCGCCCGTCACCGTCACTGGCCGGTGCTGTTCGGCGCACTCGCCGCCTTCCTGTTGCTCAACACCCTGGCGGTGCTGTTCGGCGCCGCGCTCACCCAGTGGATCCCCGACCAGTGGCTGGCCGCAGCGGTCGCACTGCTGTTCGCGACCTTCGGGGTCATCGCGCTACGCACCACCGAGGACGAGATGGAGAGTGACGAGAAGACGGTGCAACGCTCCGGGCACAGCATCCTGGTCGCGACCTTCCTGCTGCTGTTCCTCGCCGAGATGGGCGACAAGACCCAGCTTGCCGTCGCCGGTATGGCCACTACCCTGGCACCGTTGCCGGTGTGGATCGGCGCCAACCTGGCGATGGGCGTGACCGCCGCGCTCGGGGTCTTCGTCGGCTGCCGATTACTCGCACGGCTACCGATCGTACTGGTACATCGCATCTCCGGTGCGTTCTTCCTGGTGCTCGCCGCGGTGGCTGCGACCCAGGTGTTCTGAGCCGCTCAGGCGGCCAGCCAGCCGCCGCGATAGCGCGCCAGGGTCAGACCCTCGGGGTCGATCGCGGCGGCTCGGCCGAGCATCAGATCGGCGATCAGACGCGCCGACCCGCAGCTCAGGGTCCAGCCGAGCGAGCCGTGTCCGATATCGAGATAGAGCCCCGCACAACCGCTCTCGCCCAGGATCGGCGGGCCGTCCGGGGTCATCGGGCGCAGCCCGGCCCAGGGCTCGGCCTGACGCGGATCGGCGGCCTCGGGGAAGAGGTCGACGAGCACCCGCCGCAGGGTCTCCAGGCGTCCGCGTCGTAGCCGCAGGTCCATGCCACAGAGTTCGGCGGTGCCGGCCACCCGCAAGCGGTTGCCCAGCCGGGTCAGCGCGACCTTGTTGGTCTCGTCCATCAAGGTCGAGCGCGGCGCGGCCTCGGGATCGAGCAGCGGCAGGGTGAGCGAATAGCCCTTGACCGGATGGATCGGCGCGCGGATGCCGAGCGGGCGCAACAGCCGCACCGCGTCGAGTCCGGCAGCGAGCAGACAGCGATCGGCGACCAAGGGCCCGGCGTCGGTCTCGACCCCGGTGATCGCACCGTCGCGGACACGCAGCGCCTCGACCCGCACCCCGTAGCGGAACTCGACCCCGAGCCTGGTCGCATGGCCCGCCAATGCCTGGGTGAAGCGCAGACAGTCGCCGGTCTCGTCATCGGGGAAGCGCAGACCACCGGCGAGGCGATCGGCGACCCGGGCGAGCGCGGGCTCGTGACGGACGCAGCCCTCGACATCGAGCAGCTCGCAGCGCAGCCCGCTACGCTCGAGGATGTCGCGATCACGACGTGCCTGATCGAACTGGGCTGCCGAGCGCAGCAGTTGCAGGGTCCCGCCCTGGCCGGCGTCGTAGTCGATCCCGATCTCGGCACGCAACTCGCCCAGAGCGATCCGGCTGTACTCGGCCAGGCGCAGCAACCGCGCCTTGTTGCGGGCATAGTGACGCGCGCTGCAGTTGCCGAGCGTCGCCGCCATGAAACGCAGCATCGCCGCGTCCAACCGTGGTCGCACCCGCAGCGGGGCGTGCGGGGTCAGCAGCCAGCGCAGCGCCTTGAGCGGCAGACCGGGCGCAGCCCAGGGCGCGGCATAGCCGGTCGAGACCTGACCGGCATTGGCATAGCTGGTCTCCAGACCGGAGCCGGTACAGCGCTCGAGCACAGTCACCTCGGCACCGGCGCGGGCAAGTTGATAGGCGGCGGTGGTACCGATCACGCCGCTGCCGATGACCAGAACACGCATCACTCATCCCTCCTTGGGTACCCGGAAATCAGCGTGGTCATACGCTGATCCCGACGCCCAATTGTTGAGGGTCGGGGAGGATTGGCGAGGATCAAGGGGGACAACAGCGGGGATGAGCGGCCTGATCAATCCGGGTCAGTCGAGTACCTCGAGGTTTCCGGTCTCGATATAGACCAACTGCCCGGCAATGTTGGTCGCACGCTCTGCGATCCGTTCGAGATGTTGTGACATCCACAGCAGCGCCACCTGATCGGCCGCACTCGCGGGATCTGCGCGCAATGCCGCGATAATGTCGACATTTATCGAATCCAGGTCGCGATCTATCGCGAAATAAGCTGTTTCTGAAGCATAGGAGATGGCCTTTGCGGCGCCCTGCGAATAGCCATTGAGCACCTCATCGAGCAAGCGTCTGCTGTTCTCGCCCAGATCCAAAAGAGAGGCGAACACCCGGGAATCTGGGTTCCAACCCGGATGTCTCAGCAGCAATCGCCCGAGATCGGCGGCGTGATCGGCGATACGTTCGAGTTCCGAGACCATCTCCAGTGACACGCCAACCAGTCGCAGATCGCGGCCGGCCGGTCGGTGTGCGGCGAGGATCAACAACGCCTCCTGTTCGAGCGCGCGCCGCGCGTCATTGATCTGCTGATCCGCCGCGATCAGGGAGCGCGCTCGCTCCAGATCGCGTGTACGCAAGACCTCGAGCCCCTCGACCACCATCCCGGCAACCCGCTCACCCAGTTCGATCATGGACTCGCGCAGACCATCCCGTCTGTCCTCGATCAGCGATCGTCGATCCAGCATCACCTTACCCCGCCCTTGCCATCTCGTTGCATAGGAGCAATCTACGCCCAGGGCATGACTGGTCGATGACCGCGAGATGACAGCAGCCAAGCTACAATCCCCAGTCGATCAGTCAAGCGAAACCACGACACATGGATCTCATCGATCAAATCGCCGAACGTCATATCGAACGGGCACGAGCGCGAGGAGAACTCGACGACCTGCCCGGCAGCGGCAAACCACTGCCGACAGAAGACCTCGCCATGGTCCCCGAACACCTGCGCGCCGGTTACCGTCTGCTCAAGGGGGCGGGGTTCATCCCGCCAGAGATCGAGACCCTGCGCCAGATCCGCGACACCGAGGCGCTCATCGCCCGAATCGAGGACCCACAGGCACGCGCCGAGGCGGCCAGACGGCTCAGGCTGCTCGAAACCCGACTCAGCGAGGGACGCGGACACGGCCTCAATGCGGTCACCCGGATGCAGTACCAGGATGCGCTGAATCGAGCATTCTCAGATCGTGAGGGGGATTGAAGGCCAGCGGCCAGCGGCCAGCGGCCAGCGGCCAGCGGCCAGCGGCCAGGAGATTGAACCGCAAAGGCGCCAAGGGCGCGAAGGGTTTTGAATGTGGGGGGCGGTCGACGTCCGGCGCACAGCCCCGTCGGTTGGGTTGCCGGCTTTTACCAGCGTCAACGTCTGCTGAGAACGGCGATCGGCGCCGGGACAGGAACCGAACGCTGGCCACGCACTCGCGCACGCCGCGGCGTCAGTCGCACATCCCCGACTCCCCTTGGCGTTCTTTGGGTCTTTGCGGTTCAATCTTTCCGGCTGACGGCTGACGGCTGACGGCTGACGGCTGACGGCTGACGGCTGACGGCTGACGGCTGACGGCTGACGGCTGACGACTGGCGGCTTTTTTCGGCGCACAAAGTAAAACCCCCGAGCACAGGGTGCTCGGGGGTTTTGGGATAAGGTCCTGGCAGTGACCTACTTTCGCATGGGGAGGCCCCACACTATCATCGGCGAGGTCCT
>NZ_RHFI01000029.1:0-8593 GCF_003718685.1 Marichromatium sp. AB31
GCTTTTCCGGATCGGAAGCTGGCGGAGCAGTGCCCTGCCGACGTCGAGCGCTATCTGACGGAGGTGGGTCAGAGGACCGAGATGAAGGACTGGCAGTTTCGCCAGATTGTCGATGCTATACGGATTTTGTTCGAGCTCACGGGCGTGGAATGGCTGGAGCAAGTGGACTGGGAGCAGTGGCGGGCATCGGCCCGACGGCTGGAGCCGAGCCATCCGACGGTGGCTCGGGATTATGAAGCGGGTCCGGCGAGTCCGGACGTGGATTCATCGGATGACTCGAATCATTCCTTCGCCGAGATCCGCAAGACGCATTCGGCCCTGCTGGATCGTGTCGTCAAGACCATTCGGGTCCGTGGAATGGCGATCCGCACCGAGCAGACCTATGTCCATTGGATGATGCGCTATATCGCCTTCAGCGGAAATCGGGATCCGACCGATCTGGACGCCTCGCATATCGGGCGTTTTCTGGAATATCTGGCTGTCGATCGGCGCGTGGCCGCGAGCACCCAGAATCTGGCGCTCAATGCCCTGGTCTTTCTCTATCGCGAGGTTTTGGGGAGGGAGGATCTGGACGTCGGTGGTTTCGCCCGCGCCAAGCGTCCTCGGCGTCTGCCCACGGTGCTCACGCATGCCGAGGTCACGGCGCTTCTCGACCAGCTCGACGGGGTTCACCAATTGATGGGATCGCTCCTCTATGGCACGGGGATGCGGCTGATGGAATGCGTCCGGCTGCGCGTGCAGGACGTCGATTTCGGATACGGCCAGATCCTGATCCGCAATGCCAAGAGGGGCAAGGATCGGGTGGCTCCATTGCCGGAGCGCGCTCGGGATGGGCTGAGGGATCAATTGGCGCGCGTGAAGGTACTGCATGACAACGACCTGGCGGAGGGTTACGGCGAGGTCTATCTCCCGGATGCCTTGGCACGCAAGTATCCGAACGCCGCCAAGGATTGGCAGTGGCAATACGTCTTCCCAAGCGGACGACTCTCTCAGGATCCGCGCAGCGGGTCCGCGCGACGTCATCATCTGCACGAGTCGGCCCTCCAGAAGGCCGTGAATCGCGCGGCGCAAGCGGCCGGCATCACGAAGCGGGTCGGGCCCCATACGCTTCGACATAGCTTCGCAACCCATGTGCTCCAGGCGGGATATGACATCCGCACGGTTCAGGAATTGCTGGGGCATGCGGACGTGTCGACCACCATGATCTATACGCATGTGCTGAATCGCGGCGGGAAGGGGGTGCGGAGTCCGCTGGATGCCTTGGTGTGAGCGAGCGGTGATTTCCTTTCGGCGCAATAGGCTGTCGCTATTGCGCCCTACGGGGAGGTGGAACGATGGACCGGGATGTCAGCGTCCCCGGTGGCGGCGCGAGGGCCGCCAGACCCATCTCCTTACACATATCTCCCGCCACCAGCGATCCTGAGCGCCTTGTCGTCATCAGCAGAGCAGAACACGTGAGATGAGTTGGGCCGCCGCCGAGTTGAGCACGATCGATCTGGGAGACGAGCGGTTGAACGCCCGCTCGGTGTTGTTGGCCGAGCGGCTCTCGGCCAAGCCTGGGGCGAGCGTGCCTGGGGCCTGTCACGGTTGGTCGGAGACGCAGGCGGCGTATCGGTTCCTGAGCCAGTCGCGCTTCGACTGGCTGGATCTGCTCGCGCCGCATCGTGAGCGCACGCTGGAGCGGATGGGTGTGCAGTCGGTGGCGCTGTGCGTGCAGGACACCACCGAGCTGGACTTCAACGGCCAGGGGATCAAGGGGCTGGGGCCGCTGAGCGACGAGGCGCAGCGGGGCATGTATCTGCACCCGACGCTGGCGGTGAGTCCCAGCCGCGAGGCGCTCGGCGTGGTGGATGCGTGGATGTGGGCGCGAGCGCCGAAGGGGGCCGATGGGGTGCGCCCGGGCGGCAAGGAGAGCACGCGCTGGGTAGAAGGCTACAGCCGGGTGGCGGAGCTGGCCGCGGAGTTGCCCGAGACCCGCCTGGTCTATGTCGCCGATCGCGAAGCCGACCTGCTGGCACTCTTGGTGCGCGCGCGCGAGCTGGGGCATCGTGCCGACTACCTGGTGCGCGCGAGTCACAATCGCGCCTTGCCCGAGGGGCGCAAGCTCTGGAGTCGTCTGGAGGCCGCCGAGCCGCTCGGCGAGCTGTGCTTCGAGCTGCCGGCGGGCAAAGGGCGAAAGGCGCGACGGGTGCACCAGCAGCTGCGCGCCGAGCGCGTCGCGCTCGACGATCGCTGCGGCGGTACGCTCGCGGTGACCTGCCTGGTCGCCACCGAGGTCGGCGCCCCGAGCGGGGTCCGCCCGATCGTCTGGCGTCTGCTGACCAACCGCGAGGTGAACGACGCCGAAAGCGCCGCCGAACTCATCGACTGGTATCGCGCCCGTTGGGAGATCGAGCTGTTCTTCCGCGTGCTCAAGGAGGGCTGCCGCGTCGAGGCGCTGCAGCTGGCCGAGGTTGAGCGTATCGAGAAGGCCCTGGTCCTGTTCCTGATCATCGCCTGGCGCATCACCCGACTGATGCGCCTCGGGCGCTCGCTCCCCGAACTCGATGCCGAGCTGCTCTTCGATCGCCAGGAGTGGCAGGCCGCCTACATCCTCAACCGCAAGAAGCCACCCAAGCGCGCCCCGACGCTCAACACCGTCATCCGCCTCATCGCCACCCTCGGCGGATTCCTCGGGCGCAAGCGCGACGGGGAACCCGGCGTCAAAACCCTCTGGATCGGCCTCCAGCAGGTCAGGGAGTTCTGCGAGGCGATGCAGTTCGTTCAAGAGCTTGGAGACTTGGAGTGAGTTGTGTGTAAGGAGATGCCTTTTAGGGGTTAAGTGAAATTATGTTATTTTTCTGAAACCCCCATCCCCCCCAAATACCCCCCAACCGCCCGCTCAATCTCAAACCGCCCCGCCGCCTCCCGCAACACCGCCTTCGGCAACGGATCATCCAGCGTCGCCTTGATCGCCTCGGCCAGTGCCGCATCGTCGCCGACCGGGACCAGGGGGCCGTAGCGTCCGTCCTGGAGGATCTCGCGCGGGCCGCTGGGGCAATCGGTGGAGACCACCGGGGTGCCGACGGCCAGCGCTTCGACGGGGACGAAGGGCAGGCCCTCCCAGCGCGAGGAGAAGGCGAGCAGGGCGGCGTGGGCCATGTAGGCGTAGGGCTCGGGGACGAAGCCGGGGAGGGCGAAGTCGGCGCCGACGCCGAGGTCGTCGGCGAGGCGCAGCAGGCGCTCGCGGGCGCTGCCGCGCCCGAGGATCATCAGCCGGCAGGGGCGCTCGGCGCGCACCCGGGCGAAGGCGCGCAGCAGGGTGGCGAAGTCCTTGCGGCTGCACAGCTCACCGACGCTGAGGATGAGCGGCGGGGCGTCGTCGGCGAACCAGGGGTGATCGGGACGTGGCTGTTGCTCGGTGAACAGCCGCGCCGGGACGATCGGCGAGTCGACCGGGTGGATGCGCTCACGCGGCAGGCCGGTGTAGCGGGCCATGTCGTCGGCGGCGCCGACGCTCGGCACCAGCACGCGATCGGCGAAGCGGTAGAGCCAGCCCATCGAGTGACGCTGCACCCAGCGGTCGAGCGGCCCGCGCGAGGCGAGATCGACCGAGATGGTAATCCCCGAGCGCAGCACCAATCGGGTCGGGGTGCGTGCCAGTGCGCGCGCGGCGAGTGCCAGACGGTTGACCTTGTCCTTGTCGGAGAGCAGCACGTCGGGGCGCTCGCGGCGCAGATAGCGTACCAGCGCGGGCAGGGTGGCGAGGGTGTGGCGGGTGCCGAGGTCGATGATGCGCAGCCCCGGCGGCCGATCGGTGAGTTCGGGGCCGTGGCCGCGCACCTTGAGCAGGTCGACGCGGTGGCCGCGCCGGGCGATCGCCGGCAGCAGGTGACGGGCGAGCCGGTCGACGCCGCTGTGTCCCGAGGTGGAGAGGAAGCAGGCGATGTGTGCGGGCTCGGTCATGCGGCGCGGGTCTCGGTGGCCGGATGACGATCGGGCGCCATCCATGGTGCTCGGGCGTCCGCCAGCGGCGCGCGGCGGACGCGGTCCTGTGGGGTCATTCTGCGCCAGCGCGCGCGGCTTGGCCAGCGACGCGTGGCCCGGGCTCAGTCGCTCGCGATCCAGTCGAGCGGGTCCTCGTGCGGGGCGGGCGTGAGCCCCGGCCGCTCAATGAACAGACGGTGCCAGATCGCGAACTGCAGCAGCCCGAACAGCTCGCGCCCGCCGCCGCGCCCGGCGCACCGTGCGGCAACCAGCGCGGGCAGGGCCTCGGGGCGGAACCAGGTGCGGATGCCGTCGTTGCGCGCCAGCAGCTCGCCGACCCGGGCGGCGCGCTCGCCTCCGAGCCAGTCGCCGACCGGGACGTGGAAGCCGCGCTTGGGCGCGCTCAGGTGCCCCGGCGGCAGCAGCGGCTCGGCCCAGCGCTTGAGCAGCCACTTGCCGCTGCCGTCGCGGGTCTTGAGCGTGTCGGGCAGCGCCAGCCCGAACTCGACCAGACGGTGGTCGAGGAAGGGCACCCGGCCCTCGACGCCGAACCCCATCAGCATGCGGTCGGTCTTCACCAGCAGGTTGTCGGGCAGCGCGGTCACCAGGTCGGTGTACTGACGTCGCTGCAGGTCGGACCAGTCGCCGGGGGTGGCCTGCCAGGCGGCGACGAAGGGGGCGCGATCGGGCGGCTCGACGGTCGCGAGCGCCGCACCGTACAGCGCCCGTTGCCAGCGTCTGGCCCACTGTCCCCGGGTGCGGAAGCCGCCGCTGCCGGGACGCAGCAGCCCCTTGCCCCAGCGCTCCAGCCGCGGCGGGCGGTAGCGGCCATAACCGCCGAACACCTCGTCGCCGCCCTCGCCGGAGAACACCACCTTGAGCTCGGCGCTGGCCTGCTCGGCGAGGATCGAGGTCGGCAGACAGGCATAGTCGCGCATCAGTTCGTCGGCGGCCCAGATGCTGTGGGGGATGCGACCGAAGACCTGATCCAGCTCCAGCTCCAGACGGTGATGCTCGAAGCCGAAGTGTGCCGCGACCCGCTCGGCGGCATCGAGTTCGTCGGCCATGCGGGTGCCGCGATAGCCGACCGAGAAGCTGTGGATGCGCCCGGCGCCGTGACGGTGGAGCAGGGCGGCGAGCACCGCCGAGTCGACCCCGCCGGAGAGGAACAAGCCGAAGGGCACGTCGGCGCGCATGTGTTCGCGCATCGCCGCGTCGAGCCGCTCGCCGAGTTCGTAGCTGGCGTACTCGGGGCCGATGTCGCGCGGGGCAACGCGCCGCGCCGACCAGTAGCGGTGATGGGTGAGGTTGAGTTCGGAGTCGATCACCAGCGCCTCGCCCGGCGGGACGCGGCGCACGCCCTCGATCAAGGTGTCCTCGCCGGCGGCGAACTGATGATGGAGGAACTGACGCAGCGCCGGGGCCGAGACCCGCGGCGGCTCGGGCAGCAGCGCGAGCAGTGCCTTGAGCTCGGAGGCGAACACCACCCGGTCGGCCAGCCGGGCGTAGAACAGCGGTTTGATGCCGAGTCGGTCGCGGGCGAGGATCAGCCGCTCGCGCCGGCGATCATGCAGCGCGAAGGCGTACATGCCGCGCAGCCGTTCGAGCGCGTCGAGCCCGTGCACCGCGTAGGCGTGGAGGATGGTCTCGGAGTCCGAGCCGGTGCGTATCACCCGCCCGGCGGCGCCGAGCGCGGCGTTGAGTTCGCGATAGTTGTAGACCTCGCCGTTGGCCACCAGCGCCAGCCCGTCGGCGGGCGCGAGCAGCGGCTGGTGCCCGGTCTCCAGTCCGATGATCGACAGCCGCGACTGCGCCAGCCCCACCGCGCCCTCGCGATAGAGTCCGCTGTCGTCCGGGCCGCGGTGTCCGAGTCGCTCGATCATGCGCTCGAGCGTACCGGGCGCGGGTTCGACCCCGGCGCGCAGGATGAAACCGGCGATCCCGCACATCAGCGCGACCCCGTCTTGGTTGGATGATATCTGGCCATAGGTCCTCGCCCCCTCATGTCTCGACGCACCGCGCTGGTGCGACCGCTCCCCATGATACGAGGCGCCGGCTGGTTGTCGAGGGTTGCGGCTGGCGACCGGGGCGCTGTCGTCGGCCGCCAGCCTTCGGAAGATGTGAACCGCAAAGATGTGAACCGCCAAGCCGCGAAGAACGCGAAGGGGTTGTGTGGTTGGCGTCCAGGCGTTCGATAAATGGGTGTCCTTTTTCAAAAGCGCAAAACCCCTTCGTGTCCTTGGTGTCTTTGCGGTTCACAATCTGGCTGGAGGCTGGAGGCTGGAGGCTGGAGGCTGGAGGCTGGAGGCTGGAGGCTGGAGGCTTTCCCCCTCCCGCCCGCGGCTCGATCAGGCCGCGCTGGCGATGCGCGAGTGCATCAGGCTGTCGTGGTCGGGTTCGCCGGGGAGGCGGGTGGGTTCCTGGCCGGACTGGACGTGGGTCGCAAGCAGGTCGATCGCGCGCTCGAAGTGTGCGACCACCTCGGGGTCGAACTGGTCGCCGGCATGGCGGGCGATCTCCTCGGCGGCGGTCTCGACGGGCATGCCGCGGCGATAGGGGCGGTCCGAGGTCATGGCGTCGAAGGCGTCGGCGACGGCGATGATGCGTGATTCGAGCGGGATCTGCCTGCCGTGCAGCCGGTTGGGGTAGCCGAGTCCATCGATGCGTTCGTGATGGTGAAGGACGATGCGGGCGACCTCGCGGAAGGTCGGCAGGCGCTGGAGGATGTCGAAGCCGATGCGCGGGTGGAGCTGGATCTGCAGTTTCTCGACCTCGGTGAGTCGACCGGGCTTGTTGAGGATGCCGTCGGGCACGCCGACCTTGCCGATGTCGTGCAGATGAGCGGCGATGTGCAGCCGCTGATGGGTTCGGGCGGGCAGCGACATCTGCTCGGAGAGCAGCTCGGAGAACAGTGCCACCCGGAAGGAGTGCTCGGAGGTATAGGGATCGCGAGCATTGAGAGTGCTGATCACGACATCGATGACGTCATGGATGCGGACGAGTTCGGGGATCATCTGGGTCCTGGTGTGCAGGGACTGCGGGCGCGGCGGGGCCTGAGGCCCCGCCCCGGGGTCAGGCTGCCGAGCGCGTGGTGGCCGGTGGTGGCTCGACCAGATCGGCGATGGCGCGGGCGAAGGCGTCGACGCTGGAGCGTTCGAGCAGCACGCAGGGCTTGGCGGTGCGCTTGCAGAAGCGCTTGGTGCGCAGATAGGCGTCGTGGCTGCAGTTGTCGGCGGGACAGATCACCGCATCGGCCTTGGCGAGCAGCGATTCGAGCCGCTGGCGGTTGTCCTCCAGCCCGCCGTCATGGCGCAGCAGCTCGCCGTTGCAGCGTGCCACCAGGTTGCGATAGCGGCTGGCCAGCGAGCCGCGACCGCCGACACAGAGGATGCGCCGCCCGGCGAGGTCGGGTACCGAGTCGTCGGCGGCGGCGCAGCCACCGCAGCAGTCCTCCGGCTCGATCTGCGCGAAGCGCTGTTCGAGTCGTCGCAGCGCGTCCTCGCGCTGTGCCAGGCGCTCGGCGAGTTCGGCGCGGTGCTCGCGTTCGCGCTTGAGCTGTGCCTCCAGGGTCGCGACCCGGGCGCTGGCCTGATCGGCGCGACGCCGCTCCTCGTCGAGGCTGGCCGAGCGGTCCTGGTCGCGCAGCGCGGCGAGTTCGCCCTCGGCGCGTTCGAGGGCGCGCTCGAGCCCCTGGTGCTGCTCGACCGTCTGTTCCAGCTGCTCGATACGGGCCTCGCGCTCGGCGAGGCTGCGGTTGAGCCGGCGCTCGCGCTCGGCGGCGTCGCGCTGGGCGCGGTCGAGCTGGGCGCGGGTCTCGCGCAGCGCGCGCAGATCGGCGCCGAGTCCGGCACCGATCTGGTGCGAGAGCATGTGCACGTCCTCGTAGGCGCGCACGCAGAGCATGGCGTCGGCATGGGGGTGGGTCATCAGCGCCCAGAAGGCCCCGGGGATCTCGCCCTCGGCGCGTGCCTGATCCCAGAGCGCGGCGACCTGTTCGCTGTCCTTGGCGCGGGCGAAGCGCTTGATCATCCGCGCGTGCTTGCGTTCGAGCGCCTTGTGGGTGGCCTGGGAGAGCGGTCCGCGCTGCTCGGCGGCGGCGACACAGCGTACATGGATGTCGAAGTCGCTGGCGCGCGCGTGCTGGCGCACCCCGCTCTTGCGCGCGATCTCGCGCAGCTCGTCGACGTGCAGACAGGTACCGATCACCGGACAGTGGAACTTGTGCGCGAGCTCCCACAGCTTGCGGCGCCGGCTTGATGGGCGCTGCCCCGGCTGCGGTGCTTCGAGTGGCGGTGCGATGACATTGGAGGACACGATGGACGGTCGGGACTCACACATGCCGGACTCCTTCGGCGTGGGTTGGCTCTGGGATGGAGTCAATAATAATTCTCATTAGCGAGAAAGCAAGGGGTTTCAGCTGACAGCGACCAGCCATCAGCCACCAGTTGCCAGCCATCAGATGCCGGAGAGGATGAACCGCAAAGAACGCGAAAGGGAACATGCGAGCGGCTTCCAGACGTCGTCTGGCGACTGGGCGTCCCCGCATCGTCCTCCCTTCCCTGGGAACGACAGGCAGCCGTAAAGCCTCTCGCGCCCTGCGCCAGTCGTTGAGGTCAACGCTCACTGG
>NZ_RHFI01000029.1:8693-37140 GCF_003718685.1 Marichromatium sp. AB31
TGGCTGGTCGCTGTCCCCTCCTTCCTCCTAGGGGGCGTCCTCCGCATTGTCCTCCCTTTCCTGGGAACGACAGACAGCAGTAAAGCCTCTCGTGCCCTGCGCCAGTCGTTGAGGTCAACGCTCACTGGTGGCTGGTCGCTGTCCCCTCCTTCCTCCTAGGGGGCGTCCTCCGCATTGTCCTCCCTTTCCTGGGAACGACAGACAGCAGTAAAGCCTCTCGTGCCCTGCGCCAGTCGTTGAGGTCAACGCTCACTGATGGCTGGTCGCTGGTGGCTGGCAACTGGTGGCTGTCCCCTCCTTGTTAACAGGTGGCTGTCCCCTCCTTGTTAACAGGCAGCCTCCGGTTTGCGGTCAACCTTGGCGATACGAGACGAGCCTGCTCCTCTCGCTGGCGGCTGACAGCAGAAAGCCTGTCTTCTCTTCGCGTTCTTCGCGGCTTTGCGGTTCACCCTCTCTGTCGACTGGCGACTGGAAGCTGGCCGCTACCCATTGCCATTGATATCTCGCATTTGAGAATCGTTATCGTTCCATTAACTTGGTCGGTCCTTTTCCAGATGCCCCTCCAAAGGAGGCCCGATCATGTCCCTCTCCCGTCCTCGGACGCTTGCGCTGTTGTGCGCGTTCGCTATCGCCCCGGCCCTGGCGCAGGAGGCGCCCCGGACGCAGGCAGACGACCATCACGGCACCATGCACGAGGTCGAGCTGCTGTCGCTGCCCCATACCCGGCTCCCGGTGGCGATCCTGGAGCTGCCCACTGAGCAGCGCGAGCGCATCCAGCGTGCGTTGTTGCAGGTCTATCCTGCGCGCATCATGCCTCGGATCGAGCAGGCCCAGTCGCTCGAACGACGGTTGCGCGCGGCGGTGCTCGAGCGTGGCGCGACGGTCGCGGAGCTGGCCCCCGAGCTCGACGAGCTGGCCCGGCTCGAGCGTGAGATCACCGAGCTGCGCATCGAGGCCCTGGGACGGCTGCGTGAGCTGACCAGCGCCGAGCAGTTCACCCGCCTGACCACGCCGGTAGCGGCGGAGGTCGCGCGATGAGCGATCCTCGTGTCCGTGGATCCCTGATGCTGGGGTTGGTCTGTGGCGCCGGGCTCGTCCCGGCGCTGGCCGATCCGGTCGTCGAGCTGGGGGCGATCAGTGTCACCGCCACCCGCTCTCAGACCTCGCTCGACCGGGTGCCGGCGGCGGTGCAGGTACTCGATCGCGACACCATCGAGCGGCACGACGCCAGTCGGCTCGGCGATGTGCTGCCGCTGGCCCAGGGTGTCCACCTGCAGCGCAGGGGGACCAACAAGACGGTCTCGATTCGCGGCTTCTCCAACGAGCAGACACTGATCCTGATCGACGGTCGACGGGTGGCCGCTGAGCCCTCGCAGCGCTACGAGCTCAGTCGTATCCCCTTGGCCGACGTCGAGCGCGTCGAGATCGTGCGCGGTCCGGGCAGCACCCTCTACGGCGCCGATGCGCTCGGCGGGGTGATCAACGTCATCACCCGCGACCCCACCGCGCCCCGGCTCGACTGGCGCGCCCGCTGCACCGGTTATGAACTCGACGACGGCTCGCGCTGCGAGGGCGATGTCTATGGCGTGATCACGCCGCTGCCCGGGCTCGGGGTGTCGCTCTCCGGGACGACGATCGATCAGGGCGAGGTCGCACTCGACGACGGCGAGACCCAGATCGAGCGCGAGCGCTTCAACCGCTTTGCGCTCGGCCTCGACTGGCGTCTCGCCCCGGACTGGCGACTGGTGGCCGATCTCGCCCATCTGCAGAGCGACAGCGCCTACAGCACCCTGGCCGGCAAGGGCGGGCTGCAGCGCACCGACGAGGACGATACCCGCACCGATCTCGCGCTCGCGCTCGAGTACGACGACGGCGAGCGCGACGGGCGGCTGCGCGTCTATCGCTCCGAACTCGACAAGGATCGCGAGCTCAGTGATGAGTCCAGCGGTCGGCTGATCGACTTCGACGAGGTCGAGATGGTGCGCACGGTGGTCGAGGGGCAGTTCGGCTGGCGTCCCTGGGACGACCACCATCTCACCCTCGGCGCCGAGTACCGCCAGGAGGCCTTCGAGGGCAACACCATCGACAGCGGCGAGGGGGTCTACGAGGTCGAGCGTGACGGCATCCTCACCCTCGGCTCGGAGTCGACCATCGACTACTCGGCCTTCTATCTGCAGGACCAGTGGCAGGTCTCGTCGCGCCTGGAGCTGGTGCTCGGCGGTCGCTACGACGCCTCCGACCAGTTCGACGACCGCGCCACCGGCAGCCTCGGCGCCGTCTACAGGCTGTTCGACGGTGGCGATCGCGGGCTGCGGCTGCGCGCCCAGCTCGGCCAGGGCTATCGGGTGCCGACGGTGCGCGATCTCTATGTCGATGTCACCAAGCCGAAGTTCACCCGGCTCGGCAATCCCGACCTGGAGCCCGAGCAGTCGACCAGCCTGGACCTCGGGATCGAGGGACACTGGGGCGCCTGGCAGGCGAGCCTGGGGGTCTTTCGCAACTGGGTCGACGACCTGATCGATGTGCGCACCATCGATCGGCGCGCCGACGGCAAGCCGATCTATCAGTACGCCAACATCGGCACGGCGCTGCTGCAGGGCGTCGAGACCGCGCTCGACTGGCGCCCGAGCGCCGATCTCGGGGTCGGGCTGCAGTACAGCTATCTCGATGCCAACGACACCGAGGCCGATACCCGCCTCCAGGACCGGCCGCGCCATCGTCTGGTCGCCACCCTCGACTACGACTATCGCCCCTGGGATCTGGGGGTGAGCCTGGTCGGCGACTACAGCCTCGGGGTGCTCGACTCGGTCTCCGGGCGCGAGAAGGGCACCGGGGTGTGGAACCTCGACCTGTCGCGTCCGCTGGTCGCCGGGCTCGACCTGCGCCTCGGCGTCGACAACCTGTTCGACGTGCGCGACGACGACCTGCTGTTGGTCGGGCGCGCCGTCTATCTCGGGGTCGAGGGGCGGTTCTGAGCCGCCGCCGCGCGTCCTGTGGTGCTCAGCGCTCCGGCTGCGTCGGCCCGTGCGGGCCGACGCAGCTCGAGTCGACCGCGCGGCGCGGCGCATCGCCGGTAGCGTGCCCCGGTGGATGGCTGCGACATGATTAGGTGAGTCCTGCTCTCGGGTATTGCGGTCATCGGCTCAATGGGTAATAATGATAACCGTTATCATCTAATTGTGAAGTCCGGCCATCCGCGCTGTCGCGCGTGCACCGGGCCTCGGGAGGTCTTCGCATGCGTCTTCACCTGTCACTCCTGCCGCCGATCGCCGTCATCGCCGCGCTGCTCTGCCTGATGCTGCTGCCCGAACACGGTGCCACCGGGGCGATGGCGCCGGGCGCCGAGGTCGTCGCGCAGGTGCGCCGATGAGCGCGGCGACGATGCTCGCCGACCCGGGTGACGCGGAGGCTGCGCCGGTGGCCTCCCGTCAGCTCGCCAACCTGGTCGGCGGCTGCTGGCGCATCCCCTGGTCGGGGGCCGCGTTCAGGGTCGGGCCGGTGCGGGTGGCGCGCTCCTCCGGGCTGGATGTGACCGCGGCGATCGCCGCCGCCGGGGTCGCCGCCCAGGTCTGGCAGGTCCGCGGCAGCGCCGCACGCGCGGCGCGGCTCGACCAGGTCGGGGGGCTGATCGATCGACGGCGCTTCGAGCAGGGCATCGCCGGCTGTCGCTCGGACTGTGAGCAGGCCGCCGCGGTCTGGTGCGAACCGAGTCGGCTGGTGCGTGCGGCCTGGCGCCAGGCGCTGGAGTCCGATCTGCGCGGCGAGCCGCGCGGCGGGGTGGCGATCGACGCCCGTGGCGTGCGCTGGCTGGCGGTGTCGGTGAGCGCCGACCCGTTGCCCGAGCTGGCGCGTGCGCTGCGCATCCTGCAGCGCGGCGAGACCCTGGTGGTGGCGCTGCTGTTCGACGACCGTCGCCCCCAGGGGGTCGCGGTCGCCGCGCTCTGGTGCGCGCTGGCGCGCTGTCTGCCGCCCGGGGTGTTGAACGTGCTCTGTGGTCTGGGGCTGGAGCTGGGGGTGGCGCTGGTCGAGGCCGATCGGCGCACCCGCTGCCCGGTGGGCCGTCAGCGTGCGCCGTTGGCGCGACGTCCGGGGGCCGCGCCGCCGGCGCTGGCGGCGCTGTCCTGACGCCCTCGCCGGGCGCGCTCAGCGCGCGCGCAGCAACCGCGAGGAGTTGGCGAGGATGCCGAGGGTGTGGGTGACGTGGATCAGCCCGCCCATCGCCGGGCTGAGGATGCCGGCGGCACCGAGCGCGATGCCGGCGACGTCGGTGCCGACGGCGAGATAGTAGTTCTGGTCGGCGACGCGCAGGGTCTGGCGGCTGAGCGCGCGCAGCTCGGCGAGGTTGCCCATGGCGCTGTCGGCCAGGGCGATGTCGGCGACCTCGATGGCCACCTCCGAGCCGCCGCTGCCCATGGCGATGCCGATGTCGGCCTCGGCCAGCGCCAGGGCGTCGTTGACCCCGTCGCCGACCATCACCACGGCGCCGTGCTCCGCGCGCAGCGCGCGCACCACCTCGGCCTTGTCCTCGGGCAGACGTCCGCCATGACAGCTGTCGAGCCCCAGCTCCTCGGCCAGGGCGGCGGCCACCCGCGGCTCGTCGCCGGAGATCAGCGCGATATGGCTGACGCCGTCGGCACGCAGTCGCGCCAGGGTCTCGTGGACCTCGGCGCGGAGCTGGTGACGGATGCCGATCACCCCCAGCGCCTTGCCGTCGAGGGCGACATAGACCGCGGTCAGGCCGGAGTCGATGAGCTGTTCGGCGGCGGCCTTGTAGCGGCGCAGCGAGACCTTGCCCGAGGCCATCATCCGCGCGTTGCCGACCAGCACCCGATGCTCGCCGATGCGGGCCTCCAGTCCGTGACCGAGCAGATGCTCGCTGATGCCGCAGGTGTCGGGCTCGATCCCCAGGGTCTCGGCGTGGCGGACGATGGCGTGGGCGAGCGCATGGGTGTTGTGGTGCTCGGCCGAGGCCGCCCAGTAGAGCAGGGCGTCCTCGTCGTCGCCGATCACGGTGGCGACCTCCGGGGTCTCGGTGGTGAGGGTGCCGGTCTTGTCGAAGCAGAGACAGGGCGCGGTGCCGACGCGCTCGAGATGGATGCCGCCCTTGATCAGCATCTGTCGCCGGGTGGCGCTGTGCAGCGCCGCGCTCACCGCGGTGGCGGCGGCGAGTACGGTCGAGCAGGGGCAGGACATCACCAGCATCACGGTGAGGGCGCGCTCGACGCTGCGGGTGAGTACCAGGGTGGCGAGGGTCGACAGGGTGCCGAGGCGCAGCAGCCGCGCGGCCAGCTCGTCGGCGCGCTGCTGCACCGGCGCCTTCTGATCGAGCGAGGCGTCGACCAGCGCGGCCATCCGCGCCAGATAGGTCGCCTCGCCGACACGTTCGGCGCGGATGCGGATGACGCCGCGCTCGACATAGCCGCCGGCGAAGACCGCGTCGCCGACCTGCTTGAACACCGGCTCCGAGCGCCCGCTGATGCTCGCCTCGTTGAGCTCGGCCTCGCCGTGCTCGATGACCCCGTCGATCGGGATCTTCTCGCCGGTGCGTACCACCACCCGGTCGCCCTCGCGTAGCTCGGCGACCGCGACCTGCAGCTCCTGACCGTCGACCCACACCCAGGCGTCCTTGACCGAGAGCGCGAGCATGCGGCGGATGGCGCGGCGCGAGCGGTTGGCGACGAAGCCCTCGAGCAGCTCGCCGCCGCGCAGCACCAGGATGATCTCGAAGGCGGTGAGCGCCTCGCCCATGAGGATGCCGAGTACCAGCGAGAAGGCGAGGAACTGATGGAGGCTGAAGCGGCGCTCGACGAAGGTCTCGTGCCAGGCGTCGCGCAGCAGCGGGATGGCCCCGGCCAGGGCGATCACCCCGGTGGGGCTGAGCGGGTTCTGGGCGACCGGGCGCTTGAGCAGGTGCTCGCGGATCAGCACGTAGCCGAGATAGCCGGCGAGCAGCACCAGCGAGAGGATCCGTCCCAGCGTCGGCGTCTGGTCTTGCGCGCCGCGTTGGCAGCTGCGACAGCGGCCGTCCGCGGGGTCGCAGGTCAGCCGGGTGGGGTCGATGGGGTGGGCGATGATCGCCTCGAGATGGGCGCGGATGGTCTCGGGGTCGAGCCGCGAGTGGCCGTAGCGCACCACCAGCGAGGCGCAGCCGGGGTTGCAGGTGGCCTGCTCGACGCCGGGCACCGCGCCCAGCTCGTGCTCGATCCAGTCGGCGAGCGGGCGGTTGCGGGCCAGCGCGGGGATGCGTAGCCGGATGCGTCCCGGGATCTGGTGACGGATCTGGATCATCGGCAACGACTCCCGCACCGGCCGTGGTGCATGACTGAGGATTTTTGTGAATGAGAATGGTTGCGCTTATCGCTGTGTAGTGCATTGCGATCGCGCAAGCGGCTCCTCACTGCCGTCTCAGGCGGCGCTCAGTGCGGGACGGATCTGCTCGATCCAGCGCGCCAGTCGGGCCTCGGTCAGCCCCGGCTGGTTGTCCTCGTCGAGCACCAGCCCACAGAACTGGCCGTCGCTGAGATCGGCCTTGGAGGCCTCGTAGTCGTAACCCTCGGTCGGCCAGTAACCGATCAGCCGGGCGCCGCGCGCCGCGAGTTCGGCGTGGAACATCCCCAGGGCGTCGACGAAGACATCCGGGTAGCCCAGCTGGTCGCCGAGGCCGAAGAGCGCCACCGGGCGGTCGTTGAAGTCGACCGCGTCGAGCTGGTCGAGAAAGCGTTCGAGCGCATAGGGGTAGTCGCCGTAGCCGACCGTGGGGGTGCCGAAGATCAGCGCGCGATGGCTGTCGATCAGTGCCGCGTCGCTCTCGTCGAACGGGTGCAGCGCCAGGGTGTCGGGAGAGAAGTGATGGTGCTGGATGCGCTGGGCGATGGTCTCGGTGGTGCCGGTGTCGGTGGCGAAGAAGAGTCCGATCTGCTGCATTGCAAGGGTCTCCATGACGGGGCGGTTGGTGTGCCGGTGGCGGTCGTGACGGCCACCGGCAGCGGGTCACAGCCCGAGGACCCAGGTCACCAGGGTGTCGATGTCGGCGTCGCTGACGTGCGCGTTCGGTGGCATCGGCATGTCGCCCCAGACGCCCACGCCCCCCTGCTTGACCTTGGCGACCAGCTTGGCCTTGGCATCCGCCTGAGCGCGATACTTGGCGGCGATGTCGCGGTAGGCCGGGCCGATGATCTTGCTGTCGACCTGATGGCAGACCAGGCAGCCGCTCTGCTGGGCCAGTTCCGGGCTGGCGTTGGCGAAGGGGGCGGCGAGCAGGAGCGAGAGGGCAAGACCGTGACGAAGGGATGGGGTCAGACTGCGCATGGTTGGATCCTTCGGGGAAGGGGTCGATGGGGTGGGCCCGGCCGTGCCGGCCTGTCCGTGGAGGTGGTCGGACTGGTCGGTGCCGGGCGCTGTTGCTCGGGGCGAGCATAGGTCGATCGTCTTTTTAATGCAAATGCTAAGTGTTCGCATTAGCTTTTGCGCAAGGCCAGGTCGCGCTCGCGCTCAACGCAGCGCGAAGTCGATGGGCACCTGGATCGTGAGCCGGTCGCGCGCGATCTCCGCCGGTGGGCGTGGCATCGGGTTGGCGCGCTGGAGCATCGCCTTGACCTCGGCGTCGAGCAACGGATGGCCGGAGCTGGAGACGATGCGGTGCGCGACCAGCCGTCCCTGACGGTCGATGGTGAAGGAGATCTCGACTCGCCCCTGCTGGCGCAGCCGTCGGGCCTGGCGCGGATAGCGTTTGTGACGATCGAGCCAGTGAGCGAGCTTGCCGTAGTAGTTGCCGCTGCGCACCGTGCCCGAGCCGCCGCCTCCTCCGCCGCTGCCCTGGCTGCTGCCCTTGGCGCTGCCCTGGCCGGAGCCGGTGCCGCCGGGGGCGCGATGCACCGGCTGCTCGGTGCGTGGTGGTTGCGGCCTCGCTTGGGGCTTGGGTTGCGGCTTGGGCGTGGGCTTGACCGGTTTCGGCTTGGGCTTGGGCGGCTCGGGTTCGAGTTCGCGCACCGGCACCAGCTCGGCTTGGGCGACCGGGGTCAACGGGGTCAGGGCCGGTGTGGCCGCCGGGATCGGTGCCGGCGCGGCCAGTGGCGCGGCGCTCGCCGGCTCGGCGGCGGGGCCGGGGAGCCCGCCGAGTGCGATCTCGTAGGGGATGACCGCCACGGGTTCGGGCTGGCTCGGGCGGGTCAGCGCCATCAGCAGCGACCCGTGCAGCAGCAGCGCCAGCGCCGCCGCCGCCAGCCAGTGTCGGGATCGGATCTCCATCAGCTCGCTTGCGTCGCCAGTAGGGTGATGTGTTCGATGCCGAGCTCGCGCAGCAGCGTCAGGGTCTCCTGGAGCTGGCGGGAGCTGAGTCGGGCATCGGCCTTGATGCGCAGCTCGCCGCTGGGCACGGCCTGGTGCCAGGCGGCGAGCCGTTGCTGCAGCGCGGCGGCGGCGAGCGCCGTGCCGTCGAGCGCGAGTGCACCGTCGGCGGCGATCAGCAGGGTGCGTTGCTCGGGCTGGGGCGCCAGCGCCTCCGGGGCCTCGGTCGAGTGCGGCGGCTCGATCTCGATCGGGTCGCTGGGGGCGATGCGCCCGGCGAGCATGAAGAAGATCAGCATCAGGAAGATGACGTTGATCAGCGGGATCAGCTGATCGTCGCCGCTGGGTCGCTGATGGCGATGAGCGAACTTCATTGCAGTCGCACCTCCGGGGCGCCGGCCGCGACCAGACGGTCGATGGTGGAGACGATGGTTTGCAGTTCGACCTCGGGGTCGGACTGGATCACCACGATCAGTTCGGGGTCGCGGTCGAGCGCCTCGACGACACGCCGTTCGAGTTGCGCCGGGGTGAGCGGTTCGCCGCCGAGATCGAGCCGGGCGTCGGCATGCAGTCGCACCAGCATCGCCGCGCGCGCCGCGCTCGGTGCTGTCGCGCCGACCTTGGCGCCGCGCGCGTCGAGCGCGAGCGCGCGCCACTGATCGAAGTGCGAGGCGAGCATGAAGAACAGCAGCAGGATGAACACCACGTCGATCAGCGGGGTCAGCGAAATCGGGTTGCGCCGAACGCGCCGGGCGAGGTCAAGACGCATACTCGACCCTGGGCGTGATCAGCGCTGCTGCTCCGGTCTCGGGGGCAGGGTCGACGGGCGCGCGTGCCGCTGTCTGCTCGGGGATCGCGGCCTCGTCCTCGGCGCCGGCGAGATCGCGGGTGAACACCCGGGTGACGGCATCCTCCATGCGATGACCGCAGCGCTCGACACGACGCTCCAGCCAGCTGTGCGCGATCACCACCGGAATCGCCAGGGTGAGGCCGGCGGCGGTGGTCAGCAGCGCCTGCCAGATGCCGCCGGAGAGGATCGAGGGGTCGACCTGAGCGCCGGCCTGCTCGAGCTGACGGAAGGCCTCGATCATGCCGAGCACGGTGCCGAGCAGGCCGAGCAGCGGGCTGAGCGCGGCGATGATCTCCAGCGCGCGCAGATGGCTGCGCAGCTGCTCGAGCTGGAGGCTGGCGACGCGGGCGATCTCCTCGCGCAGCAGCGTCAGGTCGAGCTTGGGATGGCGCAGCCCGACCAGCGCCAGATGGACCACCCGCGAGACCGGCTGCGGGCGCTCCTCGAGCTTGCGCAGCGCGCCGTGGACGTCGCGTTGGTGCCACAGCAGCAGCGCCTCGTCGACCGGGGCGCGGGCGTCGATGCGCAGCCGCGCGAACTGCCACAGCTTGACCAGGATGATGGCTGCGGCCACCACCGAGAGCACGGCGAGACTCGCCAGCACCGGACCGCCGACCTCGGTGAACACACTCAGCCGCTCCTGCGCCATTCCGATCAGCCCCGCCCAGGGCGAGGGGTCGACGAGGGCGGTGGGGTCGACGGCGGTCGCGGCGTCGGTGGCGGCCGTGGGCTCGATGTCCGGGGCGGGCGTCGTGGCGGCGGCCTCCAGGGATGCGTCCGGGGCCTCGGTGATCGGGGTCGGCTGCTCGGTGGCGGTGGTCGCGGGTGGGGTCATGGTATCCAGTCCTGCGCGCGTGGCGCTCACTTGAAGAGTTTCGTGGAGAGGCGCGAGCTGGGCTCGATGCGCTGGAGACAGTCGGTGAGCGTGCCCTCGGCGCTGGAGCAGGCACCGATGCCGTTGACGAGGATGCGTCCGATCTGCTCGCAGCGGGTGTCGGCCACCTCGAACAGCTTGACGCTGGTCTTGCCGGCGGCGAGGGGCGCGGCCTCGAGGGCGAGTCGCTGCTGGATCAGGCCCTGGTCGTCGAACAGCACCAGTTCGAGCTGCAGACTGGTGAGATCGACGGCGGTGCGGTTGCCGAAGACCAGGTAGGTCACGCAGGCGTCGGCGCGTTGCTCGAGCTTGTTGAGCTCGACCTCGAGACCGCCCTCCGGTGGCGTGGCGGCCTGGGCTGGGGCACAAAAAAGGGTAGTGACGAGCGCGAGCGCGCTCGGGATCCGGGAGCTCTGGGTCATGGTGTGGACTCGGGGTTAGCAATCCTTGCAATCAAGATGCGTTCTCATTATCACTATAAACCAGCCCGTTGGTAGGGGCAACGCACGGGCTTGCGGTGCCTTGGGGGACGTAGCAAGATGAGATGCAATCAGCGCACGCGGCCGAGGGAACTGCCGGTATGGATTGGAGGATCAGCGCGATCGCCGAGGAGGCGGTCGATGCACGAGGGATCGACGGGCAGCTTCGCGTGCGCCCACGTCCGGCATCGCTTCGATGCGCCCCCTGTTGTGTGCTTCCACCGCCGGCATTGCGCCGGGCGATCTGTCGAGCCGGATCCGCTGGCAGCCCTCGCGGCAGGTCCGCCGCGGTGGCGCGAGGGGCGGGGGGATCAGCGTCGGCGCACGGCGCGACCCGTCCACCACCAGTAGAGCGCGGCGAGCAGCCCGATCCAGGCCGCCGCGAGCCAGCCGATGGTGCCGTCGTAGTCGCCGGCGAGGAAGGCCAGGGACGCGCCCGGGTCGCCGTCGGTGAGCTGGCGCGTGACCTGGATCACCAGCACCCAGCCGGCATGCAGCCCGATGCACCAGCCGATGTGACCGCTGCGCTCGCGCACCAGGGCGAGGAACACCCCGACCATGAACAGCGCCACCATGGAGTCGAGGTGGTGCCACTGGAACAGGTCGATGAAGACGTGGCTGAACATGTACCACAGCCCGGCGGCATCGAGCGCCATCCCCGGCGGCAGTTCACCGGGCTTCATGAAGTGCAGCACCGCGTAGAGTCCGGCGCTCCACAGCACCGCCGAGCGCACCCCGCTGTCGCGACGGATGGCGGAATAGAGCGCGCCGCGGAAGAAGGCCTCCTCCAGCAGCCCGATCAGCAGACCGCCGATCAGCGCCTGCAGCGCCCGCGAGGCGAGCGCCGCCCAGCCCGGTGGGGTCGGGTCGGGGATGCGGATGCCGAGTCCGAGCAGTGCCAGCGCCAGCGCCAGCAGGATGGCGACGCCGAGCACCCAGCCCTGCCAGACGGTACGGCGCAACCGTGCCGCCGGGTGGTCGAGGCCGAGCGCCGCGCGCGTGTTCAGCCGCAGCGCGATCAGCAGCGGCCACAGCCCGAGCAGGATGAACACCTGCGCCAGCCGGCCCATCACCCGCTGGGTCTCGTAGTCGATCCAGCCGGTCTGCATCAGCGGGCCGGTGAGCAGCGCGGCGAGCGCGAGACAGACGAAGAGATAGAGGAAGAACAACGAGGTGGCACGCATGGTAGGCTTCGGTGGCTGAGGCGTCGGGCCATTGTCGGCAAAACCCGGTGCCTCCGCAAAGTCGTGCCGACCTCCCGAACGGATCCAACAGATGACCCCAGATCGACCCGCCACCCCCGAACTCGTGCTGGTGGCCGCGGTGGCCGACAACGACGTGATCGGTCGCGACAACGCGCTGCCCTGGCACCTGCCCGCGGATCTCGCCCACTTCAAGGCGCTCACCCTCGATCGTCCCATCGTCATGGGGCGGCGCACCTGGGAGTCGCTGCCCGGGCTGCTGCCGCGCCGCCGTCATCTGGTGCTCACACACGACCGCCACTATCGCGCCGAGGGCGCCGAGGTGGTGCACTCGCTCGATGCGGCGATCGCTGCCGCTGGCGCGGTCGAGCAGCTGATGATCGTCGGCGGCGCCCGGGTCTATGCCGAGGCGCTGGCGCGCGCCGGGCGCCTCCAGCTCACCCGGGTGCATGCCGAGGTCGCGGGCGATGCCCGCTTCCCGACGCTCGATCCTGCGCAGTGGCGCGAGGTGGCACGCCACGAGCGCCCGGCCGATGCGCGCAACCGTCATGCGATGAGCTTCGTCGAGCTGGAGCGGGTGGCCGACTAGTCGCCCTTGCCCGGGCGCAGATAGCCCCGGCAGTCGAGCTGGATCGGCGCCGAGGGGCCTTCCGGGTCGAGCCGCACCGCGGTCAGTGCGCCGCCCCACAGACAGCCGCTGTCGAGCGCCCAGGTGTTGTCGCCGGCGCGATAGCCGAGTGTCGACCAGTGGCCGAAGAGGATGCGGCTGGCGGCGCTGCGCCGGCCCGGCACCTGGAACCAGGGCAGCAGCCCGGGCGACTGGGCGCCGAGCGCGCCCTTCTCCTTGAGCGCCAGGGTACCGTCGGCGGCGCAGTAGCGCAGCCGGGTGAAGGCGTTGGTGATGAAACGCCAGCGCTCGGTACCGCTCAGGGTGCTCGACCAGCGCGCCGGTTGGTTGCCGTACATGGCGCGGAAGAAGTCGCGATGCCGGGGGCCGCGCAGCACCCCTTCGAGCTCGGCGGCGCAGTCCAGGGCCTCGGTCAGGTCCCACTGCGGCGCCAGCCCGGCGTGGACCATGGCGTAGCCGAGCGCGGCGTCGTGATGGAGCAGCGGGCGGTGGCGCAGCCAGTCGAGCAGGGCGTCGCGATCGGGGGCGTCGAGCACCGCGCCCAGGGTGCTCTTGCCGGCGTGCTTGCGGTTGCCGGCGGCGAGTGCGAGCAGGTGCAGATCGTGGTTGCCGAGCACCACGACCGCGCGCTCGCCGAGCCCGCGCACGAAGCGCAGCACCGCGAGCGAGTCCGGTCCGCGGTTGACCAGGTCGCCGGCGAACCACAGCCGGTCGTGCGCCGGGTCGAACGCCAGGCGCTCGAGCAGCGCCATCAATTCGCTGTGGCAGCCCTGGACGTCGCCGATGGCATAGGTGGCCATGGGCGATCAGTGCAGGGTGGTGATCGAGGCCAGCGAGAAGGCCGGGATGGTGGCCTCGAAGCGGGTGCCGGCGGCGTCGATCATGCCGTAGCTGCCGTGCATGCTGCCGAGCGGGGTGGGGAGTACGGTGCCGCTGGTGTACTCGTAGCGCTCGCCGGGTTCGAGTCGCGGCTGTTCGCCGACCACGCCCTGGCCGCGGACCTCCTGCGCGTTGCCGTCGGCATCGGTGATGATCCAGTGCCGGTCGAGCAGTTGTGCCGCCTCGTCACCGAGGTTCTCGATGACGATGGTATAGGCGAACACATAGTGCCCTTCATCGGGCGATGAGCGCTCGGGCAGATAACGGCTGTTGGCGGAGATTTTGATTGCGGGTTCGGACACTGGGATCTCCCTAGCAGACAAGCCTGTCTTGGGTACGTGATAATAGTTGCACGGGCGCACGGAGCAATCCGGATCGATTTGGGTTGCCGATTACCATTCCAATAATTTCATGATCTTCTAAACTTTTACTCACAGTTTACTGGAAATGATCCCCGGTATGTCCCTCAACGCCAAACGCCGTCGCCGGAAGCCCGATCTGTTCTCGATCCTCCTGGTCGCCGTCACCATCGGGATGTCCGTGACGCTCGCGTATCAGGTCAATCTCTATCACGGCTCGGGTGAGTTGCCGCTCGCCAAGCAGACGCCGCCAGCCGACAGTGTCGGCGGTTGACCGGGGCCTCCCGCGGGACGCCCCGGTGAACCGGCCACCCGACCCCTTCCAGTCAGGTCTCGTTCGATGTCCTCTTCCTCCCAATCCAGACTCCGCGTCGCCGTCATCGGCGTCGGTTATCTCGGGCGCTTCCATGCCCTGATCTACTCCCGTCACCCCGAGGTCGACTTGGTCGGCGTGGTCGATGCCGACCCGGCGCGCGCGCGCGCCATCGCCGATGAGGCCGGCTGCGCCGTGTTCGCCGACGCCGCGGCGCTGATCGCGCACGGGGTCGACGCGGTCAGCGTGGTGGTGCCGACCACCGCGCACCTCGAGGCGGCCGCCCCCTTCCTCTCGCGCGGTATCCACGTACTGCTGGAGAAGCCGATCGCCACCACCGCCGAGGAGGGGCGCGAGCTGGTGCGCCTGGCCGAGCAGAACGGCGCGACCCTGCAGATCGGTCATGTCGAGCGTTTCAACGCCGGGGTGATGGCGCTCGCCCAGCGTATCGAGGCGCCGCGCTATATCGAGGCGCAGCGCATGGGCGGGTTCGTCGAGCGCGCCACCGATGTCGACGTGGTCTCCGATCTGATGATCCACGACATCGACATCATCCTCTCGCTGATCGGCGCCGAGATCAGCCACATCTCGGCGGTCGGCACCTCGGTGCTCACCGAGCACGTCGACATCGCCAACGCCCGGCTCGAGTTCACCAACGGCGCGGTGGCCAACGTCGTCGCCAGCCGCGTCTCGGAGCGCACCACGCGCCGCATCCGGGTGTTCCAGCCGCGTCGCTATCTCGCCCTCGACTTCATCGCCCAGACCATCGACATCGCCGCGCCGCACCAGGTCGAGGGCGAGCCGCGTCCGCGCATCGAGCGCGAGCGGGTGCAGGTCGAGGCGGTCAAGCCGCTCGACTGCGAGATCGCCGCCTTCGTCGAGACGGTGCGTGGCGGTGGCGCGCCGCTGGTCGACGGGCGCACCGGACTCAAGGCGCTCGAGGTCGCGCTCGAGGTGCGCGCCCGCATCGGCGCCTGAGCCGCGCCTCCCGGCGGTTCGGGTCGACCTCCAGCGGCAGCGCGACCAGCCTCCGCTAAGGAAGGCTGTAAGCCCGGGCGCGACGGTCGATGGGCACGCGGCCCCGGTGGCGTCCGCCACCGGGGCCGCTCTGCGTTGGTTTCGAGTCATGCGCCGCGGCGTGGTTCCGTGACGAGCCTCAGCCGGGGTTGGCGTGCACCTGCTCGGCCATCCGCTGCGCCAGCGCCAGCGCCTGTTCGAGACTGCCGAGATCGGCACGATCGGTACCGGCGAGATCGAGCGCGGTACCGTGATCGACCGAGGTGCGGATGATCGGCAACCCCAGGGTGACATTGACCGCGCGTCCGAAGCCGAGGTGCTTGAGCACCGGCAGCCCTTGGTCGTGATACATCGCCACCACCGCGTCGCTCGCGGCGATGCGCTCGGGGACGAAGGCGGTGTCGGCCGGCAGCGGGCCGATCAGCTCCATCCCCGAGTCGCGCAGTCGCGCCAGCGCCGGCTCGATCACCTCGATCTCCTCGCGTCCCAGATAGCCGCCCTCGCCGGCGTGCGGGTTGAGTCCGCACACCAGGATGCGGGGTCGGGCGATGCCGAAACGCTCGCGCAGGTCGCGCCCGAGCAGTTCCAGGGTCAGCTCGACGCGCTCGCGGGTGATCGCCGCCGGGACCGCGGCGAGCGGCAGATGGGTGGTGACCAGCGCCACCCGCAGCTCGTCGGTGGCGAGCATCATCACCGGGTGGGCGCGGCAGCGCTCGGCGAGGAACTCGGTGTGCCCGGTGAAGGGGAGGCCGGCGTCGTTGATCACCCCCTTGTGCACCGGGCCGGTGACCAGGGCGTCGAAGCCGCCGTCGCGACAGCCGTCGCAGGCCCAGGCGAGGGTCTCGAGCACATAGTCGGCGTTGGTCGGGTCGAGCTGGCCGGGGGTGACCGGGGCGCGCAGCGTCACCGGCATCACCCGGATGGCGCCCGCCGGGGTCGGCGTCGGCGGTTGGTCGGGCTCAAAGGGCAGGGTCTCGAGTTCGAGCCCGATGGCGCGGGCGCGGGCGCGCAACAGGTGCGGGTCGGCGATCGCCACCAGCTCGGCGGATTGTGGGACCTGGGCGAGCCGGGCCACCAGGTCGGGGCCGATCCCTGCCGGTTCGCCGGGGGTGATCGCCAGTCGTCGCGGTGCTTGCATGCTGTCTTCGGGGCCTCTCTGGCTGAGGATGGAATGGCCGCCCATCGCCTGGCGGCGCTGCCTGCGAAGCAGTGTAACGCCGATGCTTGCGTGATCGGCATGATGTGGTGAGTGCTGATGCGCCCTGAACGGGCTGTCGGACGACGACCGGGTAATGACGGAGGGATGACGGTTCAATCGCTTTTCGGTGCATTATCTGCTATAACCGGCGCGGTTTTACACCCCCCAACGACCGATGGACTGAGGAGTTCAGATGTCAGCTAATGCGTTGATTCCTTTATTGTTCGGGGCGGGTGGCCTATGGGTTGCCTACTCCATCTACAAGCTGGTCCTGCAGTATCCCGAGGGCGAAGACAAGATCAAGAAGATCGCCGATGAGATCCATCTCGGCGCCATGGTCTTCATGCGTCGCGAGCTGGTCATGCTCGCCGTCTTCTGTGCCGTGGTATTGGTGCTGCTCTATTTCTTCCTTGGCTGGAAGACCGCGCTGGCCTTCGTGATCGGTGCCGGCGCCTCGGCCGCAGCCGGGTATCTCGGCATGTTCTCGGCCACCAAGTCGAACGTGCGTACCACCGCCGCGGCCCACAAGGATGGCGCAGCCTCTGCATTGACCGTCGCCTTCTTCGGTGGTTCCGTGATGGGGCTGCTGGTCGCCTCGCTCGGTCTGCTCGGTCTGGGCTTCCTCTATCTGCTCTTCGGTGGTGATCCGGAGAGCTCGCACGCCATCCACGGCTTCGGTGTCGGTGCCTCCTCGGTGGCGCTCTTCTATCGTGTCGGTGGCGGCATCTTCACCAAGAGCGCCGACGTCGGCGCCGATCTGGTCGGCAAGGTCGAGGCCGGCATCCCCGAGGACGATCCGCGCAACCCTGGCGTGATCGCCGATAACGTCGGCGACAACGTCGGCGACGTCGCCGGCATGGGCTCGGACATCTTCGAGTCCTACTGTGGCGCGCAGATCGCCACCATCGCCATCGCCGCGACCCTGACCGCGGCCTCGCTCGACGTGCTGGGCGATCAGTCCTCGCTGATGTTCCTGCCGCTGGCGCTGGCCTCGGTCGGTCTGCTGTGCTCGATCGCCGGTATCTTCCTGGTCAAGCAGGTCTCGGCGAAGCAGCCGGCCACCGCGCTGCGCATCGGCACCACCGCCTCGAGCCTGCTGTTCATGGCCGCCTCCTTCCTGCTGGTGATGATGATGGATGTCTCCAACGGCATCTGGTGGTCGGTGCTCGCCGGTGCCGCCGGTGGCATGGTGATCGGTCTGGTCACCGAGTACTACACCTCGTCCACGCCGGTGCGTCGTATCGCCGAGTCCGGTGAGACCGGTACCGCCACGGTGATGATCTCGGGGCTGGCCGTGGGCATGCAGTCGGTGGTCATCCCGGTGCTGACCATTGCGCTGATCATCTTCGTCTCCAGCCACCTCGCCGGTCTCTACGGCGTCGGCATCGCCGCCGTGGGCATGCTCGCCACCGTCGGTATCACCATGGCGATCGACGCCTATGGTCCGGTCGCCGACAACGCCGGCGGCATCGCCGAGATGGGCGGCCTGGGCGCCGAGACCCGTGGCATCACCGACTCGCTCGACGAGCTCGGCAATACCACCGCGGCCATCGGCAAGGGCTTCGCCATCGGTGCTGCGGCACTCGCGGCGCTGACCATCATCGCCGCCTATATCGCCACGCTGCACCATCACCTGCCCGACTTCGAGCTCAGCCTCGGTGATCCCACCGTGCTGATGGGCATGCTGATCGGCGGTGCGGTGCCCTTCCTGATCGCCTCGATCACCATGACCGCCGTCGGTGACGCGGCCTTCGAGATGATCAACGAGATCCGTCGCCAGTTCCGCGAGATCCCCGGCCTGCTCCAGGGCGAGGCCCAGCCCGATACCGCGCGCTGTGTCGACATCGCCACCACCGCGGCGCTGAAGAAGATGATCCTCCCCGGGGTGATCGCCGTGGCCGCGCCCGCGCTGGTCGGTTTCGGCATCGGTCCCGAGGCGCTCGGCGGCATGCTCGGCGGCGCCCTGCTCAGCGGCGTGCTGCTGGCGCTGACCATGGCCAACTCCGGTGGTGCCTGGGATAACGCCAAGAAGTATGTCGAGAAGGGGAACCTCGGCGGCAAGGGTTCGACCGTGCACGCGGCCACCGTGGTCGGTGACACCGTCGGCGACCCCTTCAAGGACACCTCGGGTCCGTCGATGAACATCCTCATCAACGTGATGGCGATCGTCAGCCTGACCATCGCGCCGCTGCTCGGTTGATCGGCTGATCTCTGCGGGGCCCTCTGGTCCCGCGGGCGGCAGGGATGCCGCGATGCGCGTACCAACGCCCCCGCTCCGTCGGGGGCGTTGGCGTTTTGGACGATGGTTGAGTATCGATATTTTTAGATGGGTCGTATCGGGATTATCACTTTGCATAGATGATCCCCGGCGTTTCTCATAGCGGCGACGCAATCAGCCGGGGTGAGGCATGCGACTGTTCAACGAGATCCGTCTCGACAACCTGCGCGGCGACCTCTTCGGCGGGGTGACCGCTGCGGTCATCGCCCTGCCGATGGCGCTCGCCTTCGGTGTCGCCACCGGTGCCGGGCCCGCCGCCGGGCTCTATGGCGCGGTGCTGGTCGGACTCTTCGCCGCCCTGTTCGGCGCCACCCCCACCCTGATCTCCGAGCCCACCGGTCCGATGACGGTGGTGATGACCGCGGTCATCGCCAGTCTGATCGCGCTTGACCCCGAGCAGGGCATGGCGATGGCCTTCACCGTGGTGATGCTCGCCGGGGTGTTCCAGATCCTCTTCGGCCTGCTGCGGCTGGGCAAGTACGTCACCCTGATGCCCTATACCGTGGTCTCCGGGTTCATGACCGGGATCGGGTTGATCCTCATCGTGCTGCAGATCGGTCCCTTCCTCGGTCAGGCGGCCCCGGGCGGCGGGGTGCTCGGCACCCTCGGCGAGCTGCCGGCGCTGATCGCCGGGATCGAGCCGGCCGAGACCCTGCTCGCGCTCGCTACCCTGGCGCTGATCCTGTTCTTCCCCAGACGCTGGCGCCGGGTGCTGCCGCCGCAGCTGCTGGCCCTGGTGCTCGGCACCCTGGTCTCGCTGTGGCTGCTCGGTGACAGCGAGATCCGCCGCATCGGCGAGATCTCCAGCGGGTTGCCGGAGCTGCAGCTGCCGGTGTTCAGCGCCGAGCAGTGGCGGCGCATGCTCACCGATGCCCTGGTGCTCGCCGCGCTCGGCAGCATCGACGCCCTGCTCACCTCGGTGATCGCCGAGAGCATGACACGCAAGCCGTGCAGCGCCGACAAGGAGCTGGTCGGGCAGGGGCTCGGCAACCTCGCCTCCGGGCTGTGCGGCGGCATCCCCGGCGCCGGCGCCACCATGGGCACCGTGGTCAACATCCAGACCGGGGCGCGCAGCGCGCTCTCGGGGATCGCCCGCGCGCTGATCCTGCTGGTGGTGGTGCTCTGGGCCGGTGGGCTGACCGCACAGATCCCGCTCGCGGTGCTCGCCGGGATCGCGATGAAGGTCGGGCTCGATATCGTCGACTGGTCCTTCCTGCGCCGCGCCCACCGGGTCTCGTTCAAGGCCGCCGCGATCATGTACGCGGTGATCGGGTTGACCGTGTTCGTCGACCTGGTGACCGCGGTGGCGCTGGGCATGTTCGTCGCCAACCTGCTCACCATCGACCGGCTCAGTCGGCTGCAGAGCCGCGAGGTGCGGGCGATCCAGCACCCCGACGACCCCGCTGCGACGATTCGTCTCAGCGACGACGAGCAGGCGCTGCTCGAGCGCGGCGGTGGACGGGTGCTGCTGTTCACCCTCGGCGGCCCGTTGATCTTCGGTCTGGCCAAGGCGATCTCGCGCCAGCACGCGGTGCTCGAGGACCACGACGTGCTGATCCTCGACGTCACCGAGGTGCCGCTGCTCGGGGTGTCCTCGTCGCTGGCGCTGGAGCGGCTGGTGCTCGAGGACCTCGAGCAGGGACGCACGGTGATCCTCGCCGGGGCGCGGGGCGAGGTGAGCGCGCGGCTCGAGCAGCTCGGACTGCTCGCGCGCCTGCCCGCCAAGCACCTGGTGGCCGACCGGGCCGGTGCGCTGGCGCTCGCCGAGCGCCTGCTCGAGAGCCGCGCCGCGTCATCGACCCCGATCGATGGTCGGTGACGTCGATTCGAATTTCCGAGTCTTTTGGTTGGATACCATCTTGGAGAGCAGACGGCCCGCCCCGGGCCGTGTCCGCCACCCCCAGCGAGGTCCAGCCATGTCACACCCCGCCGCATCGCGCGCTGCCGACCAGCCCCCCGCCGAGGCTCGCATGCTCGCCGGTCTCGGCGCCTGTCTGAACCCATCCTGCGTGGTTCGTATCGAGCATGCCGCCGATCCCGATCCGCGCCGCCCCTGCTGGTCGTGCTGGGGCGAGCCGCGCGGCTACGACGGTGATCTCGAAGGGTTGCTCGGCGCCATCGACGCCTGTCGCGCCCGTCATCCCGGCGATCAGGTCCGGCTGCGCATCGACGACCTGCGCTGGCACAGCGCCCTCGCCCTGGTGGTCCATCGTCCGCGTCCCCTCATCCCCGCCTGATTCCTGCCGTTCATCGGATCCTCCCGGGGCCGCGCACCGGCCCCGCGTGAACGACCATCGGGGTCATTCGCGCGCCGTCCGCTTCATTCCTCATCGCATTCATTCAATGGGCGTCATCGTCGATGAGTTCATCGACGATGGTCTATCGATAGCATTTTCTATATCGATTGGTAATGAATGATCGATCTATCTATCGTTGCGCCCGAACGCGGCCGAATTCATTGAATGGAGTAAATCATGAGCACCAAGACCTACGACGCGGGCGTCAAGGATTACGCGCTCACCTATTGGACCCCGGACTATGTCCCGCTCGACTCCGACCTGCTGGCCTGTTTCAAGGTGACGCCACAGGCCAATGTCCCGCGCGAGGAGGCGGCCGCCGCGGTCGCCGCCGAGTCCTCGACCGGCACCTGGACCACGGTGTGGTCCGATCTCCTCACCGACCTCGACTATTACAAGGGCCGCGCCTATCGCATCGAGGACGTGCCCGGCGACAAGGAGAGCTTCTATGCCTTCGTCGCCTACCCCATCGATCTGTTCGAGGAGGGCTCGATCGTCAACGTGCTCACCTCGCTGGTCGGCAACGTCTTCGGCTTCAAGGCGGTGCGTCACCTGCGTCTCGAGGACATCCGCTTCCCGCTGCACTACGTCAAGACCTGCGGCGGACCGCCCAATGGCATCCAGGTCGAGCGCGACCGCATGGACAAGTACGGTCGTCCCTTCCTCGGCGCCACCGTCAAGCCCAAGCTCGGGCTCTCGGCGAAGAACTACGGCCGCGCCGTCTACGAGATGCTGCGCGGCGGGCTCGACTTCACCAAGGACGACGAGAACGTCAACTCCCAACCCTTCATGCGCTGGCAGAACCGCTTCGAGTTCGTCATGGAGGCGGTGCGCAAGGCCCAGGAGGAGACCGGCGAGCGCAAGGGCCACTATCTCAACGTCACCGCGCCGACCTGCGAGGAGATGTTCAAGCGCGCCGAGTTCGCCAAGGAGCTGGGCGCGCCGATCATCATGCACGACTTCCTCACCGGCGGTTTCACCGCCAACACCAGCCTCGCCAACTGGTGTCGCGACAACGGCATGCTGCTGCACATCCATCGCGCCATGCACGCGGTGATCGACCGTCATCCCAAGCACGGCATCCACTTCCGCGTGCTCGCCAAGTGTCTGCGCCTCTCCGGTGGCGATCATCTGCACACCGGCACCGTGGTCGGCAAGCTCGAGGGCGACCGGCGCTCGACGCTCGGCTTCGTCGACGCCATCCGCGAGTCCTTCGTCCCCGAGGATCGCTCGCGCGGGCTGTTCTTCGACCAGGACTGGGGCGGCATGCCGGGGCTGCTGGCGGTGGCCTCGGGCGGTATCCACGTCTGGCACATCCCGGCGCTGGTGGCGATCTTCGGTGACGACGCCGTGCTCCAGTTCGGTGGCGGCACCCAGGGTCACCCCTGGGGCAACGCCGCCGGCGCGGCGGCCAACCGGGTGGCCACCGAGGCCTGCATCAAGGCGCGCAACGAGGGCGTCGAGGTCGAGCAGCATGCCCGCGAGATCCTCACCGATGCGGCCCGTCACAGCCCCGAGCTGGCCGCGGCGATGGAGACCTGGAAGGAGATCAAGTTCGAGTTCGACACCGTCGACAAGCTCGACGCGGCCTGAACCGTGCGTTAGCCAAACAGACAACGCGGAGTGCATCACACCATGAGCGACCATCTGATCATCGGCGATCACGCCACCGTCGGCCGTCACGAGACCTTCTCCTACCTGCCGCCGCTCAGCCGCGAGGAGATCGTCGAACAGATCCTCTTCATCCTCGACAACGGCTGGAACGCCTCGATCGAGCACGAGCACCCCAGCCGCGCCTTCGAGTACTACTGGCCGATGTGGAAGCTGCCCTTCTTCGGCGTCCAGGACCCCGAGCAGCTGCTCACCGAGATCGAGGCCTGTCGGCGCAGCTATCCCGACCACCATGTCCGTCTGGTCGGCTACGACACCTTCGCCCAGACCAAGGGACACGCCTTCCTGGTGCATCGCGCATCCTGAACCGAGGCAGCCGCGCCGGCGGCGAGGCGACCATCCGCGAGCGAGGAGTGACATGGCAGAGCCAACACGCGAGAACAGCTTGAACGGGCGTGCCGCGGCGATCGCGCGTCGTCGTGCCCAGGCCAGCGGTGGCAAGCGTGCCGCCTCGGGAGGTGCGCCGGCGCCGGCGCCCGCCGCGCCACCGGTCAGCGCGCCACTGCCGCGCAACGGCGAGCGCGTCGCGCCGGCGGCCGGTCGGCGCGAGGCGATGGCACGGCGTCAGCGCATCGCCGAGTCGGGTGGTCGCGCGCTGCCGGCGTCACGCTCGCGCTCCGCGGCGCGGACCGAGACCCGCGCCGCGGCCCAGACGCGACGGCGCGCCCAGCGCCCGGAGTCGGCATCCACTGAGGGTGCGTCGACGGCGGGGGCGGGGCGCACGCGAGCTGAGTCCCCGTCGCCGCGTCGCGTCGCGCGTCCCGGCAGTCCGCCGCGTCGGGCACGAGCGCGTGCCGCGAGCACGGCCCGGGAAGGGACGCATCCGGCCGGGCGCGTGCTGGCGATGGCCAGGCGCGCGGCGGTGTCGGGTCGCGGCAAGGCGGGGCTGGAGGCGATCGGCGGGCGCTCGCGCGATGCCGCCACCACCACCCTGATGCGGCGTGCCGGTGCCAGCTCGCGCGAGATCGCCCGGCGGGTGCGCGAGCAGCGCTGCGAGCACGGCAAGGGCGGCGAGTCCTGTCCGCGCCCGACCGGTCGCACCCGGCGTCAGGGTAGCGCGCGCGCCGAGGGCGCGAGCGGTCGCGGCGAGACCAGCGAGACGGCGCGCGGCCTGCCGGTCAGCGGTACCCGGCTCGGGCGTGCCGCGCGCACCACGGGCGACGAGGCCGGGGTCTGTCGTACCGTCACCGGGACCGAGTACTTCGGCGCCGAGCTGTTCCAGGAGTTCTGCGGCCAGCGCCCCGAACCGCCGTCCCCCCTGCCGGTCGTCAGCACCCCGGCGGGACAGCGGGTCACCGGCGCACGGGTGGGCCGCGGCGAGCGGGTCACCGGCGACGAGCGCGGCGCCGGGCGCAGCCTCACCGGTACCCCCTATACCGAGCCCGGCCCCGAGGGCGCGCCGCCCAAGGTCGCACATGACACCACGCTCGCCCAGCGCCCGATCACCGGGACCTTGCTGGGACGCGGCGCGCGCACCACGGGTGACGAGGCCGGTGCCTGCCGACGGATCACCGGCGACGAATATCTCGGCAGCGGACACTTCCGCCAGCACTGTGAGCAGGTGCCCGCGCCCGAGGGTGGCGTCAAGATCGGCGTCACCCCGACCTGGAGCGGTCAGCGCCTCAGCGGCACCCAGGTCGGCAGCGCCGCGCGCGTCACCGGCGATGCCGCCGGGCGCTGCGAGACGGTCACCGGCAGCGATTATCTCGGTCCCCTGCATTATCAGCAGCACTGCGCGCCCGAGGCGTTGGCGGCACAGGCCGCGCGGCGTCCCGAGTCGCGTCCCGGCGGCGCCGATCTCACCGGCATCCAGCCCGGCATCGCCGGGCCGAGTACCGGTCAGCGGCGCGGGCGCTGTCAGTCGATCACCGGGACCCCCTATGTCGGTGAATCGGCCCTGGCGGCGGTCTGTGATCCGGCGGCGCGCGCGCCGACCGAGGACGACACGCCGGTCGAGTTCGGCGAGGACTTCCCGCAGCCGCTCGGCGGCGGTCACTGGCAGGGGGTGGTGTTCTCGCGCCCCGAGGCCACCCCGCGCGCCACGCCCCGGGTGACCGGCGCCAGCGCGGGTGGCTCGGCGCGGATCACCGGTCCCTTCGGTCTGAGCAGCGGGGTGGTGACCGGCACCGAGGAGTTCCGTGCGCGCCGCCCGAGCGGCGCCGAACAGCCGGCCCCGGGGTTGATCCCCGCTCCGATGGCGACACCCGAAGCAGCGGTGCGCGCCCGCGTCACCGGCGAGGGGCGCGATGGTGGTACCCGTATCACCGGCGATGACTGGGGGCGAGGCGAGCGCGTCACCGGCACCGAGGGCAGCTCGGCGAGCGCGCGCAACCCGACCCGGCGTGGCGGACCGATGGGGCCCTTCGCCGGTGCCCGGGCGCTGCGTGGTCAGCGCCAGCCCGAGGAGGCGCCGCCGCTGCAGGTCACCGGCGCCAGTGGCGGCAGCGATCGCGGTGCCCTGGTGACCGTCTCCGGCGGGGCGCGGGGCTGAGGTGGCGACCATGGCGGCCATTCGCACCAGCCCCCGGCCCAGCCGCACCGCGCGGCGCCGCGCCCCGCTGTGGCGCGCCGCGCCGCCGCGCCAGCCGCTGACGAGCGCCACCCCGGTGAGCGCCGTCTCGGTCGCGGCGGGGCCGGCGCTGCCCTCCCAGGGCGGCGACAAGCGCCGCCTCGGTGACTACGAGCGTCGGGTGCGCCAGGCCTTCGCGGCCATCGAGCCGGCGTTGCGTCAGATCGCGGCATTGCCCCAGGACGCCGAGTTCGTGCGCCGCGCTCAGCACGAGGCACGCAGCCGGCTGGGCTTCGAGCTGCCGGTCTCGGTGCTCGAGCGCGCCTGGATCGGCGGGCTCGATATGCGCGCGCTCTTCGCTCATGCCAGCTTCGCCACGGTGCGTGCGCTCAGCGACGACTACTTCCTCAACGATCCGCTGGGGATGGGTGCGCGCGCCGTCGAGTTCGAGCGCTTCCTGCTCGAGTGCGGCTTCCACGCGATGAGTCTGACCCCCTGTTCGGACGGTCGGCTGGCGCACGTCATCGGCTACGTGTTGCGCCTGCCGATGGGGGTGGTGCGGCGCAAGGCCCATGCCGGGGCGCTGTTCGACGTCGAGGAGGCGGTGCGCCGCTGGACCGAGACCGAGCTGCGCCGTCATCGCGAGGGTGTGCCCAACACCGCCGAGGCGCCCACTCGCTATCTCAAGGTGGTCGCCTATCACTACAGCAGTCGCGACCCGGCGCACCAAGGGTGTGCCGCGCACGGCAGCGACGATGCGCGCGCCGCCGCCGCGGGGTTGGCGCAGTTGCGCGCCTTTCGCGAGGCGATCGAGAACAGCTATTGCTGCGGCGCCTCGATCGACATCCTGCTGATCGGCATCGACACCGACACCGACCACATCCGCGTCCATCTGCCCGATGCCGCCGGCGAGCCGGCGCTCGAGCGCCATCTCGACAGCGGGCCGCTGCATGCCGAGACCCGGGGGCTGGGGGCGCAGGCCGTGCGCGATCACATCCGCGCCGCGGTGGCCGCCGCCGGTGGCGCCAGTCCGCCGGCCGAGGGCATGCAGCGTCTGGTCGCGCGGTTGATCGAGCACAACCTGGAGCAGCTCGACTACGTCCGCGCCGAGCACGGCGGCCAGTATCCCGACGCCGGGCACCAGGAGCGTTTCATCGGCGTCGGCGGTGATCTCTCCGAGGTGCAGCTGCGCAACCTCACCTTCTTCGCCTTCATGCGCACCCTGGAGGAGGGCGCGGCCGACCTCGACATCGGCATCGACATCTTCCGTCGGCTCAACCTCGAGCGCGGGCTGCCGATCCCGGTGGTGGTGCGCTTCGACTATCCGGGGCGGGTGCCCGGCGCGCGCGCGCGCGCGGTGGAGCGCTGCGCGCGGGTCGTCGAGGCGATCACGCGACGCTACCCCGAGCTGGTCGCGCAGGGGTTGCTGCACACCTGGTCGACGGTGCGCGACAGCGATCACGGTGGCCGCATCGAGAGCGTCGGCGGCTCCTTGAGCGAGTGGGAGGGACTATGAAGATCTGTCAGGTCGAGCGCCCGCTGGTCGCCACCAACCGCATCCCCGGGCTCGAACACCGTCACCTCCAGGTGGTGCGCGACGGCAAGAGCCAGCTGGTGGCGGTCGATGCGGTCGGCTGTACCCCGGGCGACTGGGTGATCTGTGTCGGCAGCTCGGCGGCGCGCGAGGCGGCCGGTCACAAGGACTATCCGAGCGATCTGACCATCGTCGGCATCATCGACTACTGGGAGGAGGGCTGAACATGGAGATCATGCAGGTGGAGCGCTCGCTGGTCTGCAGCCGGCGCATCCCCGGGCTGGAATCGGTGTCGCTGCGGGTGCTGCGCGGCGCGCGCGGCGCCCGCGCGGTGGCCGTCGACACCCTGGGTGCGCGACCCGGCAACTGGGTGTTCACCATCTCCGGGTCGGCGGCGCGCCTCGCCGTGGGCAAGTCGATCCTCACCGATCTGAGCATCGGCGGGATCATCGATCACTGGGAGAGGGACGCCGCGCGTCCCGATCCTCGTTCGCAGCGTTCATGTTGAGACAGAGGAGTCTGAGACCATGGCCGAAGAGCACTACGGAATCGCCCTGGGGATGATCGAGACGCGCGGGCTGGTGCCCGCGATCGAGGCGGCCGACGCCATGACCAAGGCCGCCGAGGTGCGGCTGATCGGTCGCGAGTTCGTCGGCGGCGGCTATGTCACCGTGCTGGTGCGCGGCGAGACCGGGGCGGTCAACGCCGCGGTGCGCGCCGGGGCCGACGCCTGCGAGCGGGTCGGCGACGGGCTGGTGGCGGCGCACATCATCGCCCGCCCGCACCGCGAGGTCGAGCCGGTGCTGCCGACCGGGAAGCCCGATTCGCAGCAGAGCGCTTGAGCCTTTGAGTAACCAGTAACGAGGAGTCGACAACCATGGCCAGTGAAACCTTCGGTATTGCCCTGGGGATGATCGAGACGCGCGGGCTGGTGCCCGCGATCGAGGCGGCCGACGCCATGACCAAGGCCGCCGAGGTGCGGCTGATCGGTCGCGAGTTCGTCGGCGGCGGCTATGTCACCGTGCTGGTGCGCGGCGAGACCGGGGCGGTCAACGCCGCGGTGCGCGCCGGGGCCGACGCCTGCGAGCGGGTCGGCGACGGGCTGGTGGCGGCGCACATCATCGCCCGCCCGCACCGCGAGGTCGAGCCGGTGCTGCCGGAGCGTCCCGCCGAGGGTGGCCGCTGAGCACGGGCGGTCGCGCCACGGCGAGCGCCGTGGGCGCGATCACCGGGAGGAGCGAGACGATGAGGCTGGATCCGCGTGTGCTCGGCTATCTCGGTCGGGCGCTGAGTCATGAGTACGGGGCGGTGCAGCAGTATCTCACCCACGCCGGGCTGGCCGCGGCCTGGGGGCTGGAGGCCGGTGCCGCGCGTCTGCGCGCCGAGGCGCGCGAGGAGCTCGATCACGCCGAGCGGTTGACCGCACGGCTGCTCGATCTCGGCGCCATGCCCGGGGCCTCGCGGTTGCGCCCGGTGCGGGCGGGGACATCGCTGCAGGCGCTGCTCGAGGCCGATCGCGCGCTCGAGGCCGAGGCGCTGGCGCTCTATCGCGAGGCGGCCGAACACAGCGCCCGTGTCGGCGATACGGTCAGCGCCGAGCTGTTTGCGGCCCTGTACGAGGAGGAGCGGGCGCACGCCCGTGCGCTCGCCGAGTGGATCGACGACCTGCGCGCCGCCCCGGCGGCGCCCCGGCTTGGAGGGATTGACGCATGAACCAGAGCGATTGGCGTGAACGCAACCGTCCGGCGCGGCTCGAACGGCGACTGAGCTTCGCCGACTACGACCACACCCGCGACTTCCTCGAGGACATGGCCGGGGTCAGCGAGCGACTCGGGTATTATCCCGACATCAGCTTCGGTCGCACCCATGTCAGCATCACCATCCATGCCGAGGACGGCGCCGAGTGCGTCGACCCGGCGCGCCGCGCGCTCGCCGGCGAGGTCGATGCGCTGTTCGCGCGCAGCCAGGGGGCGTCGTCATGAGTGCCGAGACACCGTCGACCGAGGGCGACCAGCCGCCGCTCCCCGAGCCGCCGAGCGCGACCCCGACGCCGCGCAAGCCGCGCCGCAAGAT